>JAJXSP010000145.1 GCA_021784515.1 Myxococcales bacterium
CCTGAAGGGCTAGGCGGCGGGCGTGGCGCGCGACTACCGGCTCGGGCAGCTGCTCGCCGCGGCGCAGGAGCGGGCCGTCGAGCTGGACCGGCTGCAGGCCGACCTGCGCGCCCGCGGCGAGGCGCTCACCGGCGGCCGCAAGCGGTTGATCGCGGCGATCGATCGCGCCCTCGACGAGCCGAAGCTCCCCGACGCGCGGCGCGCCGAGCTGGTGCGACGCCGCGCCGCCGAGACTGCGCGCATGGCTGGCGGCGCGACGGCGGTGGAGATCGCCCGGCCGACGGCCGACCCGCTCGACGGGCCGGCGGACCTGGACGAGAAGGCCGACCTCCTCAAGGACTCCGAGGAGCGCCTGCGGCGCGAGGTGGACCGCCTCGGGCACCGCATCGAGGGCGTGGAGGGCCGCCGCCGCCTGCGCGAGCGCGCCGGCGAGGTGGACGACGATCTCTTCGGCGAGCTCGGCACCGGCCGCCGCTTGGTCCGCGTGACCCAGCTCCCGACGGTGACGCACGGGCCGACGGGCACCGCCGACAACGGCGCCGCCAAGGACAGCGGCGGCGCCCAATCGCCCGCCGCCGGCCCGAACGGCGCCACCGGCGGCGCTGGGATGAACTTCGCGGGCGGCCAGCCGGGAGGCGAGGTCCCCGACACGCGTTTCGGCGTCTCGCTGCGCGGCGTGATCGACCCCTCCACCCTCGACGACCTGCGCCGCGCCGAGGGCACCTCCGACCTCGAGGGCCAGCTCCGCGCGCTCAAGCGCATGCAGGGCAGCCTGCGCTCGCTGGCCGACGACCTCGGGCGGCGCGAGGGCGATCTCCGTCGGCGCGCCCGCGACATCCGGCCGCGCAAGTAGGCCGACCGTCGGATATAAGTAGCGTCCGTGCAGGTCGCGCTGGTGGCGTTCGCCGTGCTCCGGTTCGGGCTGAAGCTCGAGATCGGGCCGGAGTACGACTCGAACGCCAACCGCGTTGAGACGTGGCGCACGCCCGAGGTGGTGTCGCCCGACGAGCCGATCGCGTCGTTCCTGCTCCGCTCGACGGCGGCGGCCACGCTGTCGTGGCGCGCCGGACCGAACACGTTGCGGGCGGGCGCCACCCTCGGCGGCAAGCTGTTCTTCGCCGACGAGGCGAAGCCGCAGGACGTGGCGGTGGAGCAGCTGGTGCTGGATGACTCGCTGCGCGTCGGCAAGCGGCTCGTCCTCGGCGCGGGCGGCGACTTCTACGACGCCACGCAGTGGAACGCCTGCGCGCCGCCGAGCTTCGGGGGCGGCGATCTCGTCCTCTCGCCGTCGGTGGGCGACCCGAGCTGCCACCGCGACTTCCGCACCGGCGGCGGGCGCGCGCAGGCCATCGTGCTGCTCGGTCCGGCCGATCTCACCCTCTCCGCCGGCGGGCGCGAGTTCCTCTGGAAGCCCGACGACGAGTTCTCCTTCGAGAGCGGCTTCGCCCAGCTCTCGGCCGGCCTCCACCTGCGCTCGGGCGATCCCGACGACGAGTCGGAGTGGGACCTCGAGCTGTCGGGGCGCTTCGAGCAGCGCGCCTTCCACGGCGCGGCGCTCGCCTCGGCCACCGACGATGGCTCGCTCACCTCGGCCCGGCGCGCCGACGCCGACACCGTCGCCAGCGCGTCGATCACCTGGGTCGGCCCGCTCCTCGCCGGCCTCGCCTACGCGCTCGACTGGAACCGCTCGACCAGCTACGGCCAGTCGTACCTGCGCCACCTCGTGACGATGAAGCTCGCCGCCGACCTCGGCTGGAAGGTCGTCGCCACGTTCAAGGCGCAGCTCACCTTTACCAGCTACGCGCAGCCGACCGCCGTGACCACCGGCGCGCTGATCCCGCTGACGATCGACGACGAGAACCGCGACGCGATCGTCTTCGACCTCGAGCGCCCCGTCGGTGGCGGCGCAGCGGTGTCGGCGCGCTACTCGGTGTATCGGAACGGCGTGTCCAACGCGACGCTCGACTACTTCCGGCAGACGGTGTTCCTCGGGCTGGGGTATCGGCTCCGGTAGTCCGTCGACCCTCGGCGTCGCTTGCCACGTCGGGCGGATTGGGTTTAGAAGGAGGCTTCCCCATGGCGCTGCGCAACGTCTACGACGCGCTCCCCGAGGCCGAGCTGGTGCGCGCGGTGCTCGACGGTGAGCCGGCGGCGTGGCCCACCTTCTTCGCGAAGTACGAGCGCCTGATCATCTCCTGCATCCGCAAGGTGATGCACCGCTACCACGCGCACTACAACGAGGAAGACCTCGAGGACCTCGTCTCGCAGTCCGCGCTCAACATCGTCAAGGACGACTACCGGAAGCTGCGCGCCTTCGACGCCACGCGGGGCTACAAGTTGTCGAGCTGGATCGGGCTCATCGCCAGCAACACCGCGCACGATTCCCTCCGCCGGCGCACCCCCGGCGACGTGGCGCAGGCGGCCTCGCTCGACGACGAGGAGGCGGGCGTGGAGCCGGTCGCCGGGGGCGAGCATCCGGTCGAGGCGATCGACCGCGGCGAGCGGGCGGCGCTGCTGTGGCGCGCCGTCGGGGAGCTCGGCCACTCCGACCAGCTCTTCGTGCGCTACTACTTCGAGCACGAGATGGAGCCGGAGGACATCGCGCGCGCGATGAACATCTCGGTCAACACGGTCTACAGCCGCAAGAACAAGGTGCGGGAGAAGCTGCGCAAGCTCCTCCTCGACGGGGACGAGGCGCGGGAAGGATGAGGGGGACGCGGCGTAACACCCGCCAGGGACGATGAGCGACGCGCAAGACGACAAGGATCACGGGACCCACACCAGGGACGCGCTGGACGCCCGGCTGAGCGAGAAGCTGCGGGCGCTGCGGCTCGCCCGCCCGCTGCCGGCTCCCGCCGCCGACGAGCCGTCCGACGAGGAGCTGCTGCGCTACGTCGACGGCGCGCTCCCGGCGGGCGAGCGCGAGCAGATGGAGGCTCGCATCGCGCGCAGCGAGCTGGCCACGGTGCGCGTGGCGGTGGTGATCGAGGCGCTGCGCGAGAGCGGCTACCCGCTGCCGAAAGTGAATCCGATCGGGCGCCGCGCGGTGCGCTACGTCTTCCGGCTCGCCGCCGACGCGCTCACCTTCCTGCGCGGCAGCGACATGCCCGAGGCGCTCGCCCCGGCGCTGGCGGTGCGCGGCGCAGCGGTGGCCGAGGCGCCTTCGTTCTTCGAGTTCGCCCACGCCTTCGGCGCGGTCACCGCGAAGCTGGCGGTGGAGCGGGTGGCCGGGCACGGCTGCGAGATCGCGCTGACGCTCGTCGAGGGCGACCGCCCCGTCGAGGGCGCGCGCGTGCTGCTGCGCCGCGACGGCAAGCAGGTGGATTCGGCGGCGACGGAGAACGGCGCGGCGAGCTTCACCGGCCTCCCGGCGGCGCGCTACCAGATCGACCTTCGCCGCGGCGCCGAGGAGATCGGCACGCTGCACGTCGACCTTCTCGGCTGAGCGCTACAACCCGCGGGCGGCGATGGTGAGCACCGCGCGCTGGTCGGTGGCGCCCACGCCGTCGGCGGAGATCCAGGTCACGTCGTAGTGCACGATCGCGCCCAGGCGCGGCGTCGCCCAGTACGAGAAGCCGACGAAGCAGCCGAAGTGTGCCTGGTCGGCAGCCGGTCGGGCCTCGATGGCACGCAGATCGAATGGCGCGTGGCCGAGCTGCGCCTCGGTGTCGGTGACGTCGGGGAAGCGTGTTGCGCCGGACGTTCCGCCGCCCCACCCGCCGCCGAGCAGGCCGAGGTGCTTCGACGGGTAGTAGGCCGCGCGCAGGTAGGCGTCGATCGAGTGGGCGTTCGCCGCCGCGCCGGTCGAAAGCTCGATGTGCTCGACGAACACCGCGCGCAGGTCGAGCCGGCCGCGCACCGAGTCGCCGCCGAATCCGTCGCGGCTCGACCAGACGCCGTCGGCGCCGAGGCCGAGGCGCACGTCGCCCCACCACAGGCCGAGCCCGAGCGAGAGCGGGACGTACGACGACGAGGCCC
The DNA here is from genome assembly GCA_021784515.1 of Myxococcales bacterium. Classification (GTDB taxonomy): domain Bacteria; phylum Myxococcota_A; class Polyangia; order Palsa-1104; family SHYY01; genus SHYY01. The sequence continues at coordinate 3,979 of JAJXSP010000145.1, forward strand.
CCGGCGCCACGCCGTCGAGGAAGCGGTAGCCGCCCTCGAAGGCGATCGAGACGGCGCGGTGGACGAAGAGGTCACCGCCGAGCGAAGCGCCGGTGCGCAGTCCGCCGAGCGGGCTGGCGCCGAGATCGCCCACCGTCGCCGCGAAGTGCAGCGAGCCCGCCCGCTGCAGGAACGGCTGGAGCGCGATCGGTCGCGCCTCGTCGGTGACCGGGCGGAGATAGAGCGTGGCGGCGACCGCGCCGTCGATCGACGTGGCGCCCGCCGTCCCGGTCGGGACGCCGATCGAGTCGTGCGCTCCGTCGAGGGTGAGCGCGATCTCCGCGCGCGCCGACTCCAGCGGCGACGCGGCGCCGGCGAGCGCGACGAGCAGGACGGGCAGCACGGTCGCGCAAAGTAGCACCAGCCCTTCCGTATAATCCATCGATGCCGCGCCCCGCCCTGCTCCTCGTCGACGACGAGCCCAACATCCTCCTCACGCTGCGCCGCGCGCTCGAGATCGAGGACTACGTGGTCGAGGTCGCCGGGTCGGGCGCGATCGCCCTCGAGAAGCTCGCCGCGCGCCGCTTCGACGGCCTGCTCCTCGACGTGAAGATGCCGGAGATGGACGGCCTCGAGGTGCTGCGCCGGGTGAAGGAGCGCGAGCCGGCGCTGCCGGTGATCATGATGTCGGGCAACGCCACGCTCCAGATCGCCGTCGAGGCCACGCGAATGGGCGCCTGCGACTTCCTCGAAAAGCCGCTCACCACCGACAAGGTGCTGATCACCGTGCGCAACGCGCTCAAGCTCGCCAACCTCGAGCGCAAGGCCGGCGAAGAGCGCGAGCGGGCGCGCACCGCCTTCGCGATGATCGGCGGCGGCCCGCGGATGAAGGCGATCTTCGAGCTGATCGGGAAGGCCGCGCCCTCGACGGGGCGGGTGCTGATCACCGGCGAGAACGGCACCGGCAAGGAGCTGGTCGCGCGCGCGATCCACGAGGGCAGCAAGCGCGCCCGCGAGCCGTTCGTGAAGGTCAACTGCGCGGCGATCCCCGAGGAGCTGATCGAGAGCGAGCTGTTCGGCCACGAGAAGGGCAGCTTCACCGGCGCCACGCAGTTGCGGCGCGGGAAGTTCGAGCTGGCGCACGGCGGCACGCTCTTCCTCGACGAGATCGGCGACATGAACCCGAGCGCGCAGGCCAAGGTGCTGCGGGTGCTGCAGGAGGGCGAGCTGGAGCGCGTGGGCGGCTCGACGACGATCTCCGTCGACGTGCGCGTCGTCGCGGCGACCAACCGGCAACCGACTCCGGAGGGGACATGCGAATCGCACTCGCCCTGATGCTCGCCCTCGCCGGCTGCGGCGACACCTGCTCGAACGGGGTGCGCGACGGCGACGAGGCGGACGTCGACTGCGGCGGCGCCTGCGCGGCGTGTCCGACCGGAAAGCAATGCAAGGCAGGCGCGGATTGCCAGACCGGCGTCTGCGACGCCTCCGGGCGCTGCACGGATACGGGCGCGTGCAAGGACGGCGTCCTCGACGGCACCGAGAGCGACGTCGACTGCGGCGGCGCGTTCTGCCCGCCGTGCGCGGTTGGGAGTTCGTGCCGCTACGACGAGGACTGCCGGAGCGCGCGCTGCATCTCCGGCTCCTGCCAAACGTGCTCGGGCCAATGCCCTCCTGTCGGGAATTGCGGCGACGGGAAGCTGGACGGGAGCGAGACCGATGTCGACTGTGGCGGCAATTGCGGCCCGTGCCCCGACCTCGCGGCCTGCGCCGTCGACGCCGACTGCCTGCACCACTCCTGCGTCGATGGGCGCTGCGCGACGTGCGACGACCAGGTGAAGGATCAGGACGAGACGTCCGTCGATTGCGGCGGCAGGGTCTGCCCGCCCTGCTGGGACCTCGGAGGCTGCCTCGTCGATGCGGACTGCCGCAGCAAGGTGTGCGAGGCGGGCACGTGCGTGTCCTGCTCGGACGACCGGCGGGACCAGGACGAAACAGACGTCGACTGCGGCGGCACGGTGTGCGGACCCTGTGATGATCTCCGGGCGTGTCAGGCAGACCGCGACTGCCGCAGCGGAGTGTGCCGGAGCGGCCAGTGCGCCTCCTGCCAGGATTCGACGAAAGATCAGGACGAAAGCGACGTCGATTGCGGCGGCGCGACGTGCGCGCCGTGCGCCGATCTGGAATCGTGCGTCGTCGCTGCCGACTGCAGGAGCCACGTCTGCGCGAACGGCAAATGCGCCTCGTGTGGCGACGGCGTGAAGGACGAGGACGAGACCGACATCGACTGTGGCGGCGGGACGTGCCCGCAATGCGCCGCCGGGAAATCGTGCCTCCAGGGAGGCGACTGCGCGAGCGGCGCGTGCGCGAAGGGCGCGTGCGTGCCGCCTCCCGGTTGCATGAATGGCGTGCGCGACGGCAAGGAGAGCGACGTCGACTGCGGCGGGCCCGATTGTCTCGGCTGCGCCTTGGGAAAGCAGTGTGCCGCGGCCGGCGATTGCGCGACGCGCGGTTGCCAGGCCGGGATTTGCGTGCCGGGCTCCTGCACGGACGGTTGCCTCGACGGCGACGAGACGGGGCTCGATTGCGGCGGAAGCTGTCCGCCCTGCCCGCTCAACGCCCACTGCGTCACGCACGCCGACTGCCAGAGCGGCTCCTGCTACGAGAGCTACTGTATCGACCTGCCGCCTTCCTGCCACGACGGCAAGCAGGACAACGACGAGAGCGACGTCGATTGCGGAGGACCGCGCTGCGTCCTCTGCGACCGCGGCCAGAAGTGCGTCGACGACGGCGACTGCAAGAGCGCCACCTGTCAGAACCACGTTTGCGTGGCGAACGCCGCTCCCTGCGAGTTTCCCTACCTACCCAACAATCCGACCTACTGCTCCGCCTGCCTCGTCGGGGGTGGAAGCTTCTGCGGGATCCGCGCCGGCTGCTTCGGGTGCTGTTCCGACTTCGGCGGCGGCTTTTGCCCGGGCGGTGGGCAGAGCTGTGGCCTGCCCGGCGGGACATGCACCTCCGATTGCCTCTGCAACACCTGGCACAAACGGTGTGTCCCGGGCGGTGGCTGCGACCTGAGCTGCTGGGTCGTCGCCATCCATGGCATCGGCATTCAGGGACCCTATCCCAACCCCTGCTGCAGCGCCGACGACAACTTCTGCCCTGGCACGAGCGACTTCGCCTGCGGCAGCGGCGACCCGTTTCATCCGCAATGCGTGGCCTGCCCGCCCGGGCAGCACTGCATCAACCAGAAATGCCAGTAGGGGCTATTTGCTCTGGAGTGTCGCGATCGCGCGGCCGAGCGCCTGCTGCACGCCCGGCTCGCGCTCGGTGAGCAGGCGCAGCTTCAGCGAGGGCAGCGCGCTTTGCGCATTCGCCCGCGCGAGGCCCTCGGCGGCGGCGGCGCGCACGTCGCCCGTCGGGTGGGCGAGGAGCGGGACGAGGTCGGCGGCGGCGTCGGGGCCGAAGGCGCCGAGCGCGAGCGCGGCCGTGCGGAGGTCGAGCACGTCGGCGCCCGTCGTCGCGTCGCGGTGATCGCGGAGCACCGCGCGCAGGAGATCGCGCCCCTCCATCGAGGGGACCGCCGAGAGGGCGGCGAGCGCGCGGTTGCGCCGGACCGGGGACGTGCGCGCGTCCACCGCGATCGCCGCCAGCACGTGATCGACGCCCGGCCCGAGGCGGCGCACGTCGTCGGCGCCGACGTGCGACTCGATGCCGGCGAGCAGCCGCTCGACCGCCTCGCGCGAGGGCGCGGCGAAGGCGATGCCACCGACGAGGAGCAGGGCCGCGACGATCGCGCGCCGCATCAGTGCACCGCCGGGTTGGCGAGGAGCACCTGGGTCTGCTGCGGCGTGAGGTGCTGCCCGCCGTTCTCCTCCCAGAACATGAGGTTCGAGTTCATGTCGTTCCTGGTATCGGTGAGCGGGTCGGTCGTGCCGTCCTGCTCGTAGTTGTGGAACAGGCCCATCGAGTGGCCGAGCTCGTGCGCGGCGACGGCGCCGAGGAGGGCGCCGCTCGGGTCCATGCAGAGGTTCGCCACCGAGGCGGTGGCGCCCGAGTGGACCGTGCCGGGGATCCCCGTCGAGGCGGGAATGCCGCCGGCGATGCCGAGCAGCTCGAAGCCCTGCATGCCACCGCTGATGTTCTTCACGATCACCAGCTCGAGGACGTCGCGCGCGTCGGCGGCGGTCGCCTGCTTGAGCAGGGCGTCGAGCTCGAGGTCCGGGCCCTTGGCCGGCTCCGTGAAGCTGCTCGCCGCGCGACTGTCGAAGAACTGCACCGGGTCGATGGTGATGTTGGCCTGCTGGTAGACCTGCTTCAGCGTCGAGATGGCGCCGGCGAGGCGCTGCGGGGCGTCGGCGGCGGTGAAGGTCGTGCACCCGCCGGAGAGGTCGGTGACGAGGACGTGGAGCGGGATCGTCCCTGCCGTCGGTGGCGCGGGGGCGAGCTTGATCCGCACGCGAACCGAGAAGGTGGTCTGCAGGCCGGTGGCAGTGGCGGCGAAGGCGCCGAAGGAGTAGAGGCCAGGGAGGACGGCGGGCACGCGCGCGGGCGAGTTCGACACCAGCACCGTCGAGGTGCCCTCGCTGTTCATGTACCGGATCGGCTGGTCGAGGTACTCCTGCAACGTGTTGAAGGGCGCGTAGAGGCTCTGGCCGGCGGGGTCGTCGAGGCTGGCGATGCCGGCGTAGTAGTCGGTGTCCTGGTCCTTGGCCTCGACGAAGAGGTTGAAGCCGCGGGCGTTCGACGGCATCCCGACCGGGCCCCCGTTGCCGACGGAGGCGAGGTCGAAGTCGAGCGTGCCGCTCCGCAGGAGGCAGGCGTTCACCTTCGGCGCGCCGATGTCGAGCTGCGCGAACATCTCCACGCAGGACATCGGCGGCTGCGCGGGGCACGAGCCGTCGCCCTGACAGAGCGTCACGCACACGCCGAGCTCGCACTGTCCCTGGGCGCAGTCCTTGTCCTGCCTGCACGAGCCGCCGATGGGGCTGCCGCGGGCGCGACGGGGGATGCACACGGGCTGGAGGCTGTCGGTGGAGTTGTCGTTGTTGGCGTCGAACGGGTTGATGAAGCAGGTCTCGTTCGCCGGGCAGTCGGACTCGACGGCGCAGGCGAGGCGGCACACCTTGGCGTTGCGGTCGCAGCGACGGGAGGAGCAGTCGCGGTCGACCTTGCAGGGCTGGCCCTCGGCCTTGCCGGCGAGCGGCGTGCACGTGCCGCTCGTGCAGCCAAAGCCGGTCGGGCAGCTCGCGTCGTTGGTGCAAGGGGGCTGGCAGCTGCCCTGGAAGCACGAAAAGCCGGTGCGGCAGTCGGCGGCCGAGGCGCAGCCCTTCAGGCACGAGGTGGCGCCGGCGACAGGGCGGCAGACCTCGCCCGCGGCGCAGGGGGCCATCGCGCAGTCCTGGGAACAGTAGCCGCCCGGCAGGGGCAGGCAGGCGCCGCCCGCGCAATCGGAGGCGGACGTGCACGGGTCGCCGGTCGCCCCCGTGCCGCCGTCAGCGACGGGAAGGGCGCCGCCGCAGCCGACGAGGGCGAGGGCCAGCGCGAGGAGGATCGAGGGGCGCGTCACGCGGGGAACATCGCCGGATCGTCGGCGCCTCGTCAAGCGACGCACCTCGGCCGGGGAGGGGGGTGACAGTCCTGCATTTCTGCATTTCCCTCGGGCGGCGACTGTATGATGCGCGCATGATGCATAGGACCGTCTGGCTTGCCGTCGCTGTCTCCCTCGCGCTCCCTGCGGCGCGCGCGGTCGCCCAAGAGCCCGGCGACGCGCCGGCGGACGCGCCCGCGGCCGCGCCGCACCACGAGCGCCTTCTCGACGAGAACCCGACCGCGCCGGTGCCGACGTCGAGCGAGCAGGTCCTGTGGGCGCTCGGGCTCCAGGGCCACGGGGTGTTCGTGCCGGGCTGGCTGCTCGGCTCGTTCCTCGACCAGTACAGCGCGCTCAACTCGGGCGGCTTCGCGCTGCAGGGGATCCGCCGCAAGGGCACGTTCGACATCGTGCTGACGCTCGACTTCTCGTTCTACTCGCCCCCCGACGGCAACTGGCGCGGCGCGGGCAAGGACCCCAGCCTCGACACCCACTACACGGAGTTCCACAACCTCAACTTCCTCTCGGCCGACGTCACGTTCCTGTACACCCACGACCTCGCCAGCTGGGTCGCCATCCAGGTCGGCGGCGGCGTGGGCCTCGGCGTGGTGTTCGGCGATGTCTGGACGATCAACAACTCGCCGAACTGCTCGGCGCAGAACGCGACCGACACGTCGCTATGCCACCCGGTCGGGACCGCGAACCCGCCCGAGGGCGCCAAGCCCGTCTACTACACCGACGCGCAGGGCAAGATGCAGGTGGTCGGCGACATGGTGCCCGGCACGGCCGACTTCCGGCGCAAGCTCGACGCCACGACGGCGGCGCAGCAGGCGTGCATCGCGGCCAACGGCGCCGGCGCGCAGGCGTGCAAGGACACCGCGCTCCACCCGTACTTCCACAAGGCCGACGGCGTGCCGCCGGTGCTGCCGGTGATCGACTTCATCATCGGCCTCAAGTTCAAGCTGCACCGCCACCTCAACTTCAACCTCTCGGGCGGCTTTCGGGACGGCTTCGTGATCAACGGCGGCCCCGAGTACGTGTTCTAGCCCCGCCGCTTCCGAACGTCCCCGATCCGCAGCGTCACCTTCTCCGCGTCGAAGTGCTCGGCGAGCGGGATGGTGAACTTGCGCGTCTGCCCGACGAGATCCTTCCACTGCAGCGGCGTGATCTGGCCGTGTTCGTCGAGGTAGGCGAGCAGCTTCGCCCGCAGCGCGGCGAGGGCGGCGCGGTCGAAGTGGAGGTCGCGCACCTTGACCAGCGTGCCGCCGCGGGTGAGCAGCTCCACCGCCTCGCGCACCGCGCGCTCGTCGCCGCCCGTCGCCACCACCGCTTCGGCGAGGCGCGGCGGACCGAGGCCCGCGTCGCGGTAGAGCGCGGCGATGCGCGCGGCGAGCGGCTCGAGACCCTGCTCCTTCTGCGAGCGCGCGACGTCGTGGGTGGGGCGGCGCACGAGGTCGCGCTCGGCGACGACGGCGCCCTCCTGCGCGAGCGACTCGACGACGAGGTGGAACAGGCGCGGGCTCACCGCGGGCGGCAGCTTTTGGCGCAGCTCCTCGCGGCCGAGGCCGGGCTGGAGCGGCTCGGCGGCGTGGAAGGCGTCGACGGCGGCGAGCACCTGCGCCCGCAGCGCCGCGAGGGCCTCGGCGTGGACGAGCGCGCCGCGCTCCTTGTCGAAGCGCACCGCCGTGCGCGCGGTGAGCAGCTTCCCGAGCGCGACCTCGGTCTCCTTCGGCGACGAGGGCACCCGCATCTGCAGCTCGCCGCGCGACAAGCCGCGCACGCCCGCCCACAGGAGCTCGAGGGCCACGCGATCGACCGCGCTGCCGAGGCTGCGCTCGGCGGCGAGCAGCCCCTCGACGATCGCCGGCGATCCCCGTCGGTGGCGCGGCCCGAGCACGCGCAGCACGAGGCCGCCGCCGAGCGTGGTGCGGTGCTCCTTCTGCAGCGCGAACCCGCGCACGATGAAGCGGTCGCCGGGCAGCGCCACCACCGGCTCGTCGAGGTGGAGCTGCCCGAGCGCTGTGCCGCCCGGGGCCAGCTCGCCCGCGTCCAGCAGCGCCACCGTCGCCATGGTCTGCGCGCAGCCGACGTGGATGAGCACGCGGGCGCGGCGTCGCAGCGGCGCGCGCGAGGTGGGCAGGTAGCGCAGCCGCACGTCGAGCAGGCGGCCCGCCTCGAAGGTGCCGGCGTGGACGAGCGTCTCGCCGCGCGCCACCGCCTCGTGCGCGACCGTCAGGTTGCAGGCGGTGCGCTGGCCGGCGCGCGCCTCCTCGACGGCGTGGCCGTGGACTTGGACGCCCCGCACCTTGCCCGTCGCACCGCCGGGGAGCGCCACCACCTCGTCGCCGGGCCGCAGGCGCCCCGCCCACAGCGTGCCGGTGACGACGGTGCCGAAGCCCTTCATCGAGAACACCCGGTCGAGCGGCAGGCGCAGGAGGCCGTCGGGATCGCGCGTCGGCGCCTCGGCCAGCGCGGCGGCGATCGCGCGGCGCAGCTCGGGGAGCCCCTCGCCCGTCACCGACGAGCAGGGCACGATCGGCGCGCCCTCGAGGAAGCTGCCCGCGAGCGCCGAGCGGACGTCCTCGACGGCCAGCTCGCGCAGCTCGCCGGGCGCGAGGTCGCACTTGGTCAGCGCCACCACGCCGCGGCGCAGGCCCAGCAGGTCGAGGATGGCCAGGTGCTCGCGCGTCTGCGGCATCGGGCCGTCGTCGGCGGCCACCACCAGCAGCGCGGCGTCGATCCCGTGGGCGCCGGCCAGCATGTGGCGCACGAACCGCTCGTGGCCGGGTACGTCGACGAAGGAGGCGACCAGGCCGGGCGCGAGCTCGGCGTGGGCG
>JAJXSP010000146.1 GCA_021784515.1 Myxococcales bacterium
GCCGGCGGTGCGGGCGGAGGCAGCGGCGTCGGCTCGCCGAACGGCGCCGTCGCAGCCGGCGGCTCGGGCAGGCTCCGCTCCACCGCCGCGTGCGCGAGGTCGAAGGGCGACGGGACGGGCGGCTCCGCGGGCGCGGGCTCGGGCGGCGACGTGGGGACCACCACCGCCTTCGCCAGATCCGCGAGCGCGGGGCCGGAGAGCATCGGCGCCATCGCCTCCGGCACCGCGGCCTCGGGCGCGCCGGCGCCGACCTGCATGTCCGGGGCGTCGTCGTCCTCGATCATCGGCTCGGCCATCGGCTCGGCGGCCGGCCGGGTCGGCGGGGCGCTCGGCGTCGGCGGGGACTCGGGCGCCGCCGCGGCGACGGGCGCCTCGGCCTCATCGCCATCGAGGAACCCCAGCTCCGCCAGCCGCCCGCGGAACGCCGCGAGGTCGTCCAGCGACGGCGCGAACCCGAACCGCTCGCGCGCGAAGCCCGCCACCTCCGTCGGCGACGACCCCTCACCGAGGCGCTCGGCGATCTGCCACTCGAAGTCGTACAGTCGCATCGAGCCGCCCGAGCGGGGATCGGTGACGTCCACGTACTGGACCCCCGCCTCCTCGACGGCGGTCGCCTTCAGATCGCTGCGGATCCGGACCGTTTCCACGTTCACCCGCCTCGCTTGAGTTCGGTGAGCACCAGCTTCGCCACGGCCTTCAACGTGTCGAACACGCCCTGCCCGTTGGTCGCGACCGCCTCATACTCGGGCACCTTCGTCGGGTTGAGCAAATTCCGCAGCTCCTCGAGCGGCGTCACGTTGGGCAGGTCGCGCTTGTTGTACTGCACCACGTAGGGGAGCTTGTCGAGGTTGTAGCCCTGGTCGGCGAGGTTCGTGCGCAGGTTGTCGAGCGACTCGATGTTCGCCTCGATGCGCTCCATCTGCGAGTCGCCGACGAACACCACCCCGTCGACGCCCTTCAGGATCAGCTTGCGGCTGGCGTCGTAGAACACCTGGCCGGGGACGGTGTAGAGGTGGAAGCGCGTCTTGAAGCCGCGGATCTCGCCGAGGCTGAGCGGCAGGAAGTCGAAGAAGAGCGTGCGCTCCGTCTCCGTCGCCAACGAGATCATCTTGCCCTTCGCCTCGGGCGACGTCTTGTTGTAGATGTACTGGAGGTTGGTCGTCTTGCCGCACAGGCCGGGGCCGTAGTAGACGATCTTGCAGTTGATCTCGCGCGACGAGTAGTTGATGAAGCTCATCGACCGACCCCTACGCCCCGAAGGTCATTCGTTGAAGAGGTTGTCGATGTCATCGTCGGTGATCTCGCCGAACACCTGAGGCCGGGCCCCGCCCTGGTTCATCTTGCGCACGAGCGCTTCGAAGATCTGACCGAGCTGCTCGGCCGCCTTCTTCACGCGCAGCCGCACCAGCCCGAGCGACGAGCGCCCGTCGAAGAGCACCACCAGGATCGCTCGCTGCGCCACCAGCGAGATGTGGACGTTCGTCTTCTCGCCCTCGTGGAACTGGCCCGCGAACTCCTTCTCCGCGAGCAGCTTGGCGATGCCGCCGGTCGCGGCGACGTTGCCGGCGAACAGCGACGAGAGCGACGTGACGTCGAGGTGTTCGGTCTGACCCGCGCGCGCGATCTCCTGTCCGTTCTTGTCGATGACGAGCACCGCCAGGGCGTTCGCCGCCCGCGCGAGGGTGTCGCAGGCCGCCTGGATCTGGCGCTGCTCCTCCTCGAACATCACCATCTGGTTGCCGTTCATCATCCTCCCCGGGGATGGCCAAAGAGCCGACCCGAGATCCCACCTTGGTTATCAAATCCGCCGTCGGAATTCAAGGATGGCCCGCCTCGCCCCCCGACGGACGACCACGCGCACGCCGTCGGTGTCGGGCCGGGGGGCGGCTTTTTCGGCGGATCCCGCGCGACCGCGCTCGGACTCATTTGATCCGGTGCACCGCCAGATCGGGCTCGAACGCCGCCCCGTCGCCGACGATCACGATCGTCGCCCGGTCGGCCTGCAGGTGCGCGGCGAGCGCCTGCTTCACGCGCTCCGGCGTGGTGGACGCCACCTCGGCGGCGAAGCGCTGGTAGTAGTCGAGCGGGAGCCCGAGGGCGAAGAGATCGGCGATGGCGCGCGAGGCCTCCTCGGTGGTCTCGAAGGCGCCGATGATGCCGTGCACGAGCTGCGCGCGGGCGAGGTCGAGCTCCGCCGCGTCGGGCGGCGCGGCGGCGAGCCGGCGCAGCTCCGCGCGGATCTCTCCCACCGCCGGCAGCGTGACGTCCGTCGGCACCTCCGTCTGTCCCAGCTCCACCATCGGGCCGCGCGCGCGGAGGATCGTGCTCCCGGCGCCGTAGCTGTAGCCGTGCGCCTCGCGCAGGTTGAGGTTGAGGCGGCTGGAGAAGACGCCGCCCAGGCAGGCGTCGGCCAGCTGGAGCGGCACCGCGTCGGGATCGCGCAGCCCCACCGTCGGCAGTACGAACGCGATCGCCGACTGCGCCGCGCCTGGCCGCTCCACCACCACGAAGCCGCGCGGCGGCGCCTTGGCCGGCGGGCCGGGCGTGATCGGCGCAGCCTCTCCCGTCGCCCACGCCCCGAGCGGTCCCGCCTCGACGAGCGCGCGCGCCCGCTCAGGCGTCACGTCGCCGACGAGCACGAGCGCCGTGCCGCGCGGTCGGTAGCGCGCGCGGTAGAAGGCCATCACGTCGTCGCGGGTCAGCTTCGCCATCGACTCGCGCGTGCCGAGGGCAGGCCCGCCGTAGGGGTGGGTCTCGCCGTAGGCCGTCGCCATCGCCGCGTCGCTCAGCGTCGCGTCCGGGTCGTCGTCGCGCTCGAGGATCCGCGACTCCATCTGCGCTCGCGTGCGCTCGACGTCGGCGGGGCGGAAGGCCGGGTGCGTGAGCACGTCGCCCAGCAGCTCGAGCGCCTGGGGGAGCGTCGCCGCCAGCGCGGGCAGGGAGATCTCCGCCGCGTCGCCGCTGGCGCCGGCGTGCAGCTCGCCCCCGAGGAGCGCGGCGTCGTCGGCCACCGCCGGGGCGTCCCGCTTGTCGCTGCCTTGCGTGCACAGCTCGACGGTGAGCGCCGCGAGCCCCTCCTTGCCCGCCGGCTGCGCCGTCTTCCCCGCCGGCACCACCGCGCGCAGCATCACCGTCGGCACGTCGTGGCGCTGGTGGATCAGGAGCACGAGGCCGTTTTCCAGCTCCACGCGCTCGATCACCGGCGAAGGCGCCTTCGGCTCGGGCCCCGGCGCGGGACGCGTCGCGCGCCAATCGGGGACGGTGTTGACGTTTTGACTTTTTTCGCCGCCCTCGCGGGGCGAAGCGTAGGAAATGCAACACCGTCCCCAAACCAGGAGCGCGAGCGCCACGATCGTCCGTCGCATCACTTCGCCTCCCCGCCGCGCGGCAGCGTCACCACCGTCACGCGGTGCTGGTCGCCGAGCGCGCGCTTCACCGCCGCCTGGAGGCCGGCCGGCGTCACCGCGCGGTAGCGCGCCAGGTCCGCCGCGAGGTGGCCCGGGTCGCCCGTGTAGAGCTCGTAATACTGGAGCGCGTCGCTCTTGCCGCCGAAGCCGCCGAGCTGCTCGAGGTGGCGATCCGCCTCCGCCAGCTGGCGGTTGCGCGCGCGGTCCAGCTCCACCGCCGTTGGCGCCTCGGCGCGCAGCCGGGCCAGCTCGACGCCGAGCGCCTGCTCGATCTCCTCGGCGCTGTGCCCGGCCGCCGCCGTCACCGCGCAGGTGAAGGGCGACCCGAGCAAAAGCCCCTGCCGTTCGCACCGCACGTCGGAGGCGATCTGCCGCTCGTGCACCAGCCGCCGGTAGAGCCGGCTCGAGCGCCCGCCGCCGAGCAGCCGCGCCGCCAGGTCCAGCTCCGCGTCGCCGTCGGTGAACGCGGGCGTGGTGACCCATCCCACCGACACCCGCGGCAGCGACACCGCGTCGCGCAGCACGATCCGCCGCGCCTTCGGTGACGGCACCGCCGCCTTGCGACGGGGCTGCCGCGTCCCGCCCGGCAGCGGCCCGAAGTACTTCTCGACGAGCGCCCGCGCATGCGTCGGCTCGAAGTCGCCCGCGATGCACAGCGTCGCGTTCGCGGGTGCGTAGAACTTCCGGTGGAACGCCTTCACGTCGTCGAGCGTCGCCGCCTGAAGGTCCTCGTGCGAGCCGATGATCGCGCCGTGGTAGGGGTGCTCGGGCGGGAAGAGCGCCTCGATCAGCGCCAGCTCGGAGGCGCCATAGGGCCGGTTGTCGTAGCTCTGGCACCGTTCGTTGCGCACCACGTCGCGCTGGTTGTCGAGCTTCGCCTGCGTCAGCGCCTCGACGAGGAAGCCCATCCGATCCGACTCCAGCCACAGCCCGAGCTCGAGGCGGTTGCTGGGCAGCGTCTCGAAGTAATTGGTCTGGTCCCAGTCGGTCGAGGCGTTGTAGAGCGTGACGCCGTTCTCCTCGAGCAGCTTGATGTGCTGGTCGTCGCCGACGTGCTGCGAGCCCTTGAACATCATGTGCTCGAAGAGGTGGGCGAACCCCGAGCGTCCCGGCGGCTCGTTGGCGGGGCTGGCGTCGTACCAGACGTTCACCGCGACGAGCGGCAGGCGGTGATCCTCGCTGAGGATGACGGTGAGGCCGTTGCCGAGGGTGTAGCGCGTGAAGGGGATGTTCGGGTCGCGCGCGTTCGCGTCCGCGGCGTGCGCGGGCGCGGCGAGAGCCAGGGCGACGGCGACGAAGCGTGCGATCACATCTCCCTCCTTCCGTCGAGCGCGCGGCTGATCGTCACGCCGTCGGCGTACTCCAGCTCGCCGCCGATCGGCACGCCCGAGGCGATCCGCGTGACGCGCACGCCGAGCGGCTTGAGCACCCGCGCGAGGTACAGCGCGGTCGCCTCGCCCTCGACGTTGGGGCTGGTGGCGAGGATCACCTCGTCGGTTGCGGCGGCGCGCGCGAGCAGCTCGCGCATGCGCAGGTCGTCGGGCCCCACGCCCTCGAGCGGCGAGAGCACGCCGTGCAGCACGTGGTACAGCCCGCGGAAGCCGCCGGTGCGTTCGATCGCCAGCAGGTCGGTCGGGTGCGCCACCACGCAGATCACCTTCGGGTCGCGTCGCGCGTCGGAGCACAGCGCGCACGGGTCGCCCTCGGTGAGGTTCATGCACACGGAGCAGAGCCGGATCTTCTCCTTCACGTCGACGAGCGCCATGGCGAGGTCGCGCGCGAAGTCGGCCGGCGCGCGCAGCACGTGGAAGGCGAGCCGCGTGGCGGTCTTCTCACCGATGCCCGGGAGCTTGCCGAGCTGCTGAATCAGGCGCGCGATCGGGTCGGCGGCCATCAGCGCGCCCAGAGCAGCAGCCCAAGGTTCCACGGCAGCGCGTCGAACGGCTCGGCGCGCACCTCGACGCCGCTCGCGTGGTCGGCGAGCACGAGGTGGTCGGGCACCGCGAGCAGGTCGTCGTACGTCGCGCGGCGGCGGGCGGGGTCGGACATGGCCGGATGATGATGGGTCGCCCGCGGCGCAGCAAGGGCGGTCGCCCGCGCGCCCACCCCGTTTTTCCGGCTTCTCCGTCGAGAAAAAGCTGCGGGCGCCGAGCTGCCTCTTCGCTTGAGCCCCACCGGGCGATCGCCTAATCTGCCGCCCGTGCGGATGGACGCGGCGGGTCGGGACCTTCGGCGGGTGCTGCTCGTCACGCTCGCCGGCGACCTCGGCTTCACGCTGCTCATCCCGATCTTCTACCTCCGCACGCTCGGCATCGTCTGGTCGGACGACCGCCTGCTGGTGGTCGAGCTGCTGCTGCCGCTGTCGCTGCTCAAGGCGTTCGTCCTCGCGCTGCCGCTGCGCCGCCTCCTGCAGCCGATCGCGCGCTGGCGGCGTTCGCTCCCCGACGGTGACGCCGACGGCGCGCTCCTGCGACGGGCCTGCCGCGCCATCTTCCTCATCCCCCGGCGCGGCACGCTCGTCTACGCCGCCACCTGGGCCGCGACCTACTTCGCGCTCACCCTCCTCTTGCGCTTCCCGATCCCCGACCTGATCCCGCTCGCCCCGCGCGCGATGGTCGCGGGCGCGCTCTTCTCGGTGACGCTGTTCGCCGCCGCGGTGCCGTTCTCCTACGGCGTGCTCACGGCGCTCTTGGCGCCGGTCGCCGCGGAGCTGTCGCTGGCGGCGCGGGTGCGCGGCGTCCCGCTCCAGGGGCGGCAGCTCTCGCTGCGGGCGCGCCTGATCGCGTTCGGCCTCTGCCTCACGCTGGCGCCGACGACGTGGATGTCCGGCGTGGCCTACATGGCGGGCGTCCCGACGGCGACGATCGCGCTCTCGGCGGGGTTGGTGCTCGTGTGGGGCCCCGCCTGCGCGGCGCTCCTGGCGTGGGCGATCGCCGGCCCGATCGGGCGCGTCGCGGAGCTGGTGCGCGCGCTGGCCGAGCGCGGCGAGGTGGACCCGTCCGAGCGCGCCCCGATCTTCTTCCTCGACGAAGTGGGCCGCCTCGCCGAGGGCGTGAACGAGATGGTCGACGCGCTCGACCAGTCGCGACACCGGATCCGCGACCAGGCCGAGGTGGAGCGCCGGCGGGCGGCCGAGCTGCAGGCGGTGCTCGATCACATGGTGGAGGCGGTGCTGGTGTGTGACCGCGAGCGGCTGCGGCTCGCCAACCGCGCGGCGCTCGAGCAGCTCGGCCTCGCCACCGTCGAGGAGGCGCGCGAACGCTGGCGCGATCTCGTGGCGCGGCTCACCACGCCCGGCGGCTCGGGGATCCCGCGCGAGGTGCAGCCGCTCTCGCGCGCGCTCGGCGGGGAGACCCTGACCGAGGAGCAGTGCATGGTCACCCCGCGCGACGAGGAGCGGCGGCTGCGCGTCACGGCGGCGCCGATCCGCGACGGGCAGGGCGCGGTCGTGGGGGCGGTGATGGTGTCGCGCGACGTCACCGAGCTGCGCGCCCTCGACCGCTTGAAGGAGCAGTTCATCCGGGTGGCGGCCCACGAGCTGAAGACGCCGGTGACGGTGATGAAGGGCTACGCGCAGCTCGTGCTGCGCTCCGCCTCGTCGCTGGCGCCGTCGCAGGGGGCGGCGCTGGAGGCGATCAACCGCGGCTCCGACCGCATCGACGCCATCGTGCGCGATCTGCTCGACGTGTCGCAGCTGTACCTCGGGCGGTGGCAGCTGGCCTCCGAGGAGCTGGACCTCGCCGCGGTGACGCGGTCGGCGGTGGATCGCTCCGCCGCGCGCTCCTCCGGGCGCGTGCGCCTCGGGCGCGCGGAGTCGGCGCGCGTGCTGGGCGACCCGCGGCGCCTCGACGAGGTCCACGCGCGCCTGATCGACAACGCGCTCAAGTTCTCGCCGCGCGGCGACGACGTCGAGGTCTCGCTCACCATCGAGGACGCTGCCGCCGTGGTGGCGGTGCGCGACGCCGGCGTCGGCATCCCGCCCGACAAGGGGCCGCGGATCTTCGAGCCCTTCTACCGCGCCCACACCGACACGCCGCACGACCACGGCGGCATCGGCGCCGGCCTCTACATCTGCAAGGAGATCGTCGAGCGCCACGGTGGGGCGATCTGGTTCGCGAGCGAAGAGGGCAAGGGCAGCGTATTCTCCTTCCGTCTCCCGTTGAAAATCTGAGCCGAGCCGAAATGCCTTCTCGCGTGCTGGTCGTCGAAGACGAAGAGGACATCGCCGTCCTGGTGGCGCTGCTGCTGCGCGACCGAGGCATGGAGGTGGCGACCGCCGCCGACGGGCGCGCCGCGCTCGCGGAGGTGGAGCGCGCCATGCCGGACCTCATCCTCCTCGACATGAAGATGCCGGTGATGGACGGTCCCGCCTTCGCGCAGGCCTTCCGCGCCCGCTGGGGGCGCGCCGCGCCGCTGGTCGCCTTCACCGCCGCCGAGGACGCCGACCGCCGCGCCGCCGCCATCGACGCCGACGCCTCGCTCGGAAAGCCCTTCGACCTCCCGCAGCTCGTCGCCCTCGTCGAGCGCTTCGTGAAACGCTGATCGCGCCGCGACCATCCCACCGACGGAGAACGCCATGCTCGAACGCCTCGCCCCGCTCGCCCTCGCCTCGACGCTGCTCGCGCCGGCGGCCTTCGCCGACAGCAAGCCCTACACCATCACCGTCGCCAAGGTGGCCGCCAAGGTGGGCCAACCGGCCACCGCGAAGGTCGTGATCAAGCCGGCCGCCGGCTACCACATGAACCAGGACTACCCCACCTCGCTGAAGCTGACGCCGGTCGCCGGCGTGACGCTGCCCAAGGCCGACTTCGCCAAGGCCGACGCCGCCCTCGCGCCCGAGGAGGCGAGCTTCCAGGTGGCGCTCACCTCCACCGAGGCCGGCACGAAGAGCGTCGCGGGCAACGTGAGGTTCGCCGTCTGCGCCGCGGACAACTGCTCGCCGCAGAAGGACACGGTGACGATCACCGTGGACGCCCGCAAGTAGCCGCTCCCGGTCGGTCGTGGGACAATCCCGCTCATGGCCAGCGTCGATCCCGCGGACACTCCGAGAGAACGGCTCGCCCGCCTGGGCGGCGAGTTCAAGGAGAGCTTCGCTCGCAACAAGCGCGTCATGTCGTTCGAGGAGTTCTTCGCGCTCCTCTCGGCGAGCCCTGCGTACTATGCGCGCTCCGCGGCGCAGTACCTGAAGGACGTCTTCGATCACTACGGCACCGAGGACGTGCGCACCCCGCGCGGTCCGCTGCGCCGGTTCAAGCTCTTCGACTGCCCCTTCGACGACGGGCGTGACCGCCTGATCGGCCAGGAGGAGGTGCAGAACCGGGTCTATCGCGTCATCTCCAACTTCGTCCGCGAGGGGCGCACCAACAAGCTCATCCTCATGCACGGGCCGAACGGCTCGGCCAAGTCGACCTTCGTGTCGTGCCTCGTCCGCGCGCTGGAGCACTACTCGACCCTCGACGAGGGGGCGCTCTACCGGTTCAACTGGATCTTCCCCTCGCAAAAGCTCACCCGCGGCGGCATCGGCTTCGGCGGCGGAACCGAGGGCGCGCCCGGCGGCAGCTACGCCTACCTCGACGAGACGATGATCGACGCCCGCCTTGGCGACGAGCTGCGCGACAACCCGTCGCTGCTCCTGCCGCGGCGCGTGCGCAAGGAGGTGCTCTCGTCCGCGGCCCCGGGATTCGTGCCCTCCGACTACATCCTCCACGGCGATCTCGGACACAAGAACAAGCAGATCTTCGAGGCGCTGCTGAGCGCCTACAAAGGCGATTACCTGAAGGTGCTGCGCCACGTGCAGGTGGAGCGCTTCTACATCTCGCGGCGCTACCGCGACGGCGCCGTCACCGTCGAGCCGCAGCTCGCCGTGGACGCCCGCGCGCGCCAGCTCACCATGGACCGCTCGCTCGCCGCGCTGCCCCCGGCGCTCCAGTCGCTGTCCTTGTATGAATATTCGGGCGAGCTGGTGGACGCCAATCGCGGGTTGATCGAATATTCCGATCTGTTGAAGCGGCCGCTCGAGGCCTACAAATACCTCCTCGGCACCGTCGAGCAGTCGCGCGTCCCGGTGGACAACACCATTTTGTTCCTCGACACGGTGTTCATCGGGTCGTCGAACGAATCGCACCTCGCCGTG
Source organism: Myxococcales bacterium (assembly GCA_021784515.1). Lineage (GTDB taxonomy): Bacteria > Myxococcota_A > Polyangia > Palsa-1104 > SHYY01 > SHYY01. The sequence goes on from JAJXSP010000146.1 coordinate 9,541, forward strand.
TTCAAGGAGGTGCCCGAGTTCCAGTCGTTCAAGGGCCGGATGGAGCTGATTCGGGTGCCCTACATCCTCGACTACACCGTCGAGGAGCGCATCTACCGCGAGCAGATCCGGCCGGGCACGGTGGGCAAGCACGTGGCGCCGCACACCGCGCGCGTCGCCGCGATGTGGGCGGTCCTCACGAGGATGCGCAAGCCGCTGCCCGAGAAATACCCGAAACCGCTCGGCGACCTGGTGGCGCGGCTCAACCCGCTCGACAAGGCGGAGCTGTACGCCTCGGGGCGGGTCCCCGACGGGCTGAACAGCGACCAGGCGCGCGAACTGCAAAGTTCGATCGAGCGCATCTGGGGCGAATCGGACGCCTATCCCAATTACGAGGGACGCAGCGGCGCCAGCCCGCGCGAGGTGAAGACGCTGATCCTCAATGCGGGGCAGAACGCCAGGTTCCCCTGCGTGACGCCATTGGCGGTATTCGAGGAGATGGACGAGCTGGTCAAGAACGTCTCCGTGTACGAGTTCTTGAAGCAGGAGCCGCTCCCGGGCGGCTATCACGAGAACAAGAAATTCATCCAGACGGTGCGCGACCGCTACCTCGACTGGGTGGACGACGAGGTCCGCTCCTCGATGGGCCTCGTCGAGGAAAAGCAGTATGGCGAGCTGTTCGCGCGCTACGTGCAGCACGTCTCGCATTGGGTGAAGAAGGAGAAGCTGCGCAACCCGGTGACCGGCCGGATGGAGGACCCCGACGAGGACCTGATGGTCGACGTGGAGAAGACGCTGGGAGCGCCCACGACGCGCCTCGCCGCCGAGGAGGTGCGCCGCGACGTGATCGCGCGCATCGGCGCCTGGTCGATCGACCACCCCAATCAAAAGCCGGATTATGCGGTGGTATTTCCCCGCCAGTTCCAGCTGCTGCGAGACGCCTATTTCGAGCTGCGGACGAAGCTGGTGAAGAAGACCGCGCAGGACCTGCTGGTGTTCCTCGCCGACGGCGCCGGCGCGCTCCAGTCGGTGGACCGCGAGTCGCGCGAGCGCGTCGAGACGACGCTCACGAACCTCAAGGAGCGCTACGGCTATTGCGACCACTGCGCGCGCGAAGTGGTGAGCTACCTCGCGCGTCGCCACTACGCCTGATTACCTCTTCGATCACTGCCGGCGAGCGGGAGGCATCAAGCGGCGCGGATCGTCGTCGGGGTCGACATAGGTGAGCCGGCGCGGCCCGATGTCGTGCACCTCGATCAGGCAGGCGCCGCCGCCCGCGCAGGTGAAGCGAACGGGGCGATCGCCGTCGAGGAGCGCCAGCCCGCCGGCGGTGAGGACGCGGCCGCCTCCGTCGGCGGTGGCGACCATCACCGCGCCTCCCAGCACGGTGACCAGCCGCTGCGTGCGCGCGAGGTGCCACGGCACGCGGTAGCCCTCCGGAAGCCGCAGCACGGTGAGCGACGCGCCGTGCGCCGGGTCGCCTTCGATCACCGCCTCCTCGGCGCCCCGCGGGAGGCACGCCGGCCCGGGGCCGAAGCGCACGTCGCCGAGGTTGAGGAGCCGCATCGGCGCCACCGGCGCGAGCGGGCGCTCGGCGCGGGCGACGCCGCCGAGATTCGCGGCCACCGCCACGGCGATGGCCCCGATCCACCGGACTCGCGATTGACGCGTAGGGATCGCATCCTTCATGGGTCACCTCGCCTTCAATCCATTGGCGAGCAAGCGCGGGGCCGCGGATTGCCGATCGATTGCCTGTTTCCGCGGAAAACGCGGAGCCGCGGGCGGGCGCGGGAAGGCGCCAATCGGCGGACGATTCGGCTCATTCGACTGCGTCGATTTCACGTACGAATCACGGGCGGCGGCCGACCGAATGTGTTATTCGCGAGGCGAGAGGAGGCGGTGTCATGGTGAGACGGCTGGAGAGTTACGGTGGAACCTTCTCAGACGAGGATCCGACGGTGTTCATCCTCGCACCTTCGCAGGACCGCCCGGTTCCGGCCGGCGACCCGCGGCGCGGCACGGCGTGGGTGTTCCAGCGCCGCGAGGAGGCCGAGCGCTTCGCGGCGTGGATGGCGGCGCGACACGGCGTGACGATGTCGCCCGTGGAGGTGCGGTTGCGCATGCTGACCCACACGCTCCAGGAGCGTGACCTGACGTGGGTGCTCAATCCCGAGCCGAAGATGGGCTACGGGAATCCGTTCAGCTTCAAGGCGCCGCTCACGCATTGAACCGGCCATCGGCCTGACGGCCTGTCGCGCCGCGGCTCGGGTGGGCTCTTCCGGTCGCGTCAGAAGCGAAGCGCGATCCGTAGCCCCGCACCATCGCCACTGACCAGCGGTGCGATCGCGACGGCGCGGGCCTCTCCCGTCGGGCTCCCGCGCGCGTCGCGCAGCGCGCCGGTCGGGCGAGTGAGGATCTGCACCTCGCCGACGGCCACGCCGGTGCCCATGGCGATCCCGGCGGCCGTCCAGTGGCCGAACCCGAGGCCGAGCCCGAGGCCGATCCCGAGGTTGACGACGACGTTGCCGATGTGGGTGAGCGGGCCGCGTCCGAATGCCTCGGAGCGGGCCTCGTGGGCGAGCGCGCGCTCGGCCTCGGCGAGGAGCGAGCAGGCATCCTCGCCGTCGGCGACCCGCGCCTCGAGCGCGGGCTGGTCGGCGAGGATCGGCGGCGGCGCCACCACCAGCACGCCCACGCCGAAAGCCGCGCCACCGGTGGCGTCGATCGC
>JAJXSP010000147.1 GCA_021784515.1 Myxococcales bacterium
GGCGCGGTGAAGGCGCCGGTGGTGATCGGCCGCGACCACCTCGACGCGGGCTCGGTCGCCTCGCCCAACCGCGAGACCGAGGCGATGCGCGACGGGACCGACGCGGTGAGCGACTGGGTCTTCTTGAACGCGCTGGTGAACTGCGCCGCCGGCGCGACCTGGGTCAGCGTCCATCACGGCGGCGGCGTCGGCATCGGCTATTCGCAACACGCCGGGATGGTCGTGGTCGCCGACGGCACCGACGAGGCGGCCCGCCGCCTTTCGCGCGTGCTCACGACCGATCCCGCGATGGGCGTGCTCCGCCACGCCGACGCCGGCTACCCCGAGGCGATCGACTTTTCGCGCGCGCACGGGCCGCGGCCGCCCCACCTCGCCTGATGGCGCGACGCGACGGCCTGGGACGCGCGCTGGTGCTGCCGGGGGCGGCGATCCTGGTGGCGCTCGTCGGGGCGATCGCCGCCGCGATCGCCTGGCAGCTCCCGCCGGGGACGTTGGAGCGCGGCCACCTCATCGACGTGGTGCTCGGCGTCGGGGCGATCGCGCTCGCGTCGCAGGTGGTCGCCTCGACGGCCGCGGCGCGCACCCTCGAGCGGCGCATGCGGCGCACCCTCGAGCGCGCGCGACGGCTGGAGCGCGAGGGGCTGGGAACGCGGCTCGCCGACGGGCAGCCCGATGAGCTGGGCGCGCTCGGCGAGGCGATCGACGGCGCGGCGCGCCGCCTCGGCGAGACGGCGGCGTCGATCGCGGGCGCCTCCGTGGCGCTCGAGGAGGCGGCGAGCCGCGCCAGCCACTCGGGCGCCGCGATCGGACGCGCGGCCGCCGAGCGTCGCACCGAGCGGGAGGCCGCCCTCGCAGCGGCTGGCTCGCTCGCCACCGCGCTCGGCGAGCAGGCGCGTCGTTCCACCCAGTCGGAGGCGCTGGTGCGCACGTGCGCCGAGGGGACGACGCACGCCGCCGCGGTGGCGGCCGATCTCGCGCACGGCGCCGCCGAGGCCGAGACCGCGGTCGATACCTCGGCGGGCGCGACCGGTGCGATCGCCCGCTCGCTCGCCGAGGTCGCCACCCGCGCCGAGGCCGCCGCCGCCGCGAGCGCCTCGACGGCGAGCGCCATCTCCCAGCTGAACACCACCATCCACCAGGTGCGCGCGGCGGCGGAGTCGGCGGCCGACCTCGCGCAGCATGCGGGCGCCGACGCCGAGCGCGGCCAGAGCGCGCTCGCCGAGACGCTCGACGGCATCGATCGCATCCGCGCCGCCTCGCGCGCCATCCTCCAGGCCACCGACGGCCTGGAGATGCGCGCGAAGGAGATCGGCGTCGTGCTCCAGCTGGTCGGCGATCTCACCGAGCGCACCAACCTGCTCGCGCTCAACGCGTCGATCATCGCCGCGCAGGCCGGCGTCGAGGGGCGCGGCTTCGCGGTCGTCGCCGCCGAGATCAAGAACCTCGCGAACCAGACGCGGTCGTCGGCGGGCGAGATCGCGGCGCTGGTGGCGGGTGTCGAGGAGGACGCCCACGCCGCGCGCCGCGCCGCCGAGCTGGGGAACGCCAGCGTCGAGGCGGGACGCGACCGCGCGCTCGCCACCGCCGGCAGCCTCGCGGGGATCTTCCACCAGGTGCGAGAGAGCGCGCAGCTCATGCTCTCGATCGCCGCCGCCACCGACGAGCAGGTGCGAGCCTCGTCGTACGTCGCCGAGACGATGGGCGACGTCACGTCGTCGATCGGGGCGATCGCGCAGATCTCCGTCGAGCAGCGGCGGCAGGGAGAGGCGATGTCGTCGACGATGTCGCGGCTGCGGCAGCTCGCGCAGGAGCTGGCGGCGGTGACGCGCGTGCAGCGCGACGGCGCGCAGGGGCTGCAGGCGACGGTCTCCGAGCTGGCTGGGCTGTGCACCGAGAACGGCGAGGCGCCGCGCGCGCGCGCCGAGGAGTCCGCGCGCCTGCACGGGCTGTTGACGCGGATGGCGGCGCTCGGCGACGGCGAACTGGCGGCGGTGACGGAGGCGCTCGGCGAGGTGGGGCGCCTCGCGCGGGCGCTCGCCGACGACACGCGGCGCCTGCGGTGATGCTCGCCGTCACCGGCATCGGCGAGCTGCTCACGCTCGCGCCGGACGGCGACGTGCTCGGGGTGCACCACGACGCGACCGTCGTCATCACCGACGGGAAGGTGGCCTTCGCCGGCCCCGCGCGCGAGGCGCCCGCGCTCCCGTCTGACGCGCTCCGGATCGACGCCCGCGGCGCGCTCTGCACCCCCGGCCTCGTCGAGCCGCACGCGCACCCGATCTTCGCCGGCTCTCGCGCGGGCGAGTTCGACCTCCGCGCGCGCGGCGCCACGTACGGCGAGATCCAGGCAGCCGGCGGCGGCATCCTCGCGACGGTGCGCGCGACCAGCGCCGCGACCGACGAGGAGCTGGTCGCCTCGACCTTGGCGCGGCTCGATCGCCTGCTCGACCACGGGGTCACCGTCTGCGAGGCGAAGACCGGCTACTCCCTCGACGTCGACGGCGAGCTGCGCCTCTTGCGCCTCCTCGGCGAGGTGAAGCGCCGCCACGCGATCGACCTCTCCCCCACCCTGCTCGCGCACGTGCCGCCGCCCGATTGCTCGTCGGGCGAGGAGCGGCGCGGCTTCGTCGAGCGCTTCCGCGCCGAGGCGATCCTCGCCGCCGCCCGGGCGGGCGCCGAGGCGTTCGACGTCTACTGCGACGCCGGCGCCTTCACCCTCGACGAGACGCGCGCGCTCCTCGGGGCGGCGCGTGCCTCCGGCCTCGCGCTGCGCGTCCACGCCGAGCAGTTCACGAACACCGGCGCCGCCGACCTCGCGGCAGCGATGGGCGCGCGCTCCGTCGAGCACCTCGAGCAGATCGCACCGCCGGCGATCGCCGCGCTCGCGCGCGCGGGCACCGTCTGCAACCTGCTCCCCGGCGCGGCGCTCACGCTGCGGCTGCCGTGGCCCGACGCGCGCCGACTCGTCGACGCCGGCTGCGCGGTCGCGCTCGGCACCGACCTCAACCCCGGCAGCTCGCTGACCGAGTCGCTGCCCCTCATGATGTCGCTCGCCTGCATGCAGATGGGGCTCGGCTGCGCGGAGGCGTGGCGCGCGGTGACGGTGCAGGCCGCGCGCTCCGTCGGGCGCGGCGACGCGGGCCGCCTCGTCGCGGGCGCGCGCGGCGATCTCGTCCTCTGGGACGCGGGCGACCACCGCGAGGTGGCGCAGCACTTCGGCGTCAACCTCGCGCGCACCGTGGTCGTCGGCGGGCAGGTCGTCCGCGGCGGCTGAGCGCGTCGGCGCGGCCGCGCGCGCCTCTTGACCCTCCCGTCGCCGCGCGATAACACGCACGGCCATGCCAGCTCACGTGTACGTCGAGGATCTCCACAAGCACATCGGCGAGGAGGTCACCCTGAAGGGGTGGCTGTACGGCAAGCGCTCCTCGGGCAAGCTCCACTTCCTCCAGGTCCGCGACGGCACCGGCATCGTCCAGTGCGTCGCCGGCAAGAACGACATCGGCGAGGAGGCGTTCGCGCGCGCCGACAAGCTCGCGCAGGAGACGTCGCTCACCGTCGACGGCGTGGTGCGCGAGGACAAGCGCTCGCCGCTCGGCGTCGAGCTGCACGCGAAGTCGTTCACCGTCGTCGCGGCGCCGACGCAGGAGTACCCGATCTCGCCCAAGGAGCACGGCAACGCGTTCCTCATGGAGCACCGCCACCTCTGGCTGCGCAGCAAGCGGCAGGTGGCGATCCTCCGCGTGCGCTCGGAGATCATCCGCGCGATCCGGAACTACTTCGACAGCCGCGGCTTCACGCTCCTCGACGCGCCGATCTTCACGCCCGCGGCGTGCGAGGGCACGAGCAACCTCTTCGAGGTGAACTACTTCGACGCGAAGGCCTACCTCACGCAGTCGGGGCAGCTCTACGGCGAGGCGGGCGCGATGGCGCTCGGCAAGGTGTACGTCTTCGGGCCCACCTTCCGCGCCGAGAAGTCGAAGACGCGGCGCCACCTCACCGAGTTCTGGATGGTCGAGCCCGAGGTCGCCTACCTCGACCTCGAGGGCGACATGGACCTCGCCGAGGACTTCATCTGCGAGGTGGTGGCGCAGGTGGTGCGCAACCGCCGCCCCGAGTTGGAAATCCTCGAGCGCGACATCGCCAAGCTGGAGCAGGTGAGAAAGCCGTTCCCCCGGATCCGCTACGAGGAGGCGATCGCGCTGCTCCAGAAGAAAGGCAAGGACTCCAAGTTCGGCGACGACCTCGGCGCCGACGAGGAGACCGCGATCTCCGAGGAGTTCGATCGGCCGGTGCTGATCCACCGCTACCCGGCGGAGATCAAATCGTTCTACATGAAGCGCGACCCGCAGGACCCCAAGTGCGCGCTCTGCGTCGACGTGATCGCGCCCGAGGGCTACGGCGAGATCATCGGCGGCTCGCAGCGCGAGGACGACCTCGCCGTGCTCGAAGCGCGCCTCGACGAGCACAAGCTGCCGCGCGAGAACTTCGAGTGGTACCTCGATCTCCGCCGCTACGGCTCGGTGCCGCACGCCGGCTTCGGCCTCGGCATCGAGCGCACGGTCGCCTGGCTGTGCGGCCTGCACCACGTCCGCGAGACCATCCCGTTCCCGCGCCTGCTCGAGAAGATCACGCCGTAGCTACCGTTCGCTCCCGCTTTCGCCCCCCGTCCCCGTTCCCGCTCCCGTTCCCGCCGACGGGCGCAATTCGATCGTGCGTGCGCCGAGGGCACGCACGGGCGTGAAGGACCGAGCAGCGTCGTCGGGGGAATCGAAGCGCGAGGAGGGGGAAAAGCGCGAGGAGGGGGAGGAGCGCCGCCGGGCCGCATCCCGCGGCCCGGCGGCGGGGAAACGAGGTGGGCTAGTTGGAGAGGTCCTTCGCGAGCGAGGCGTTCAGCACGCCCTGGACGAAGGGCGGGTTGTGAATGCCCTTCGACTGGTCGCCCTCGATGAGGAAGTAGTTCCAGCCCGCGCGGACGAAGTTGCCCGAGAGGGCGTAGAGCGCGGCCGGGGTCGCCTGGGTATCCATCACGTTGCCGAGCTGGACGCCGAGCGGCAGCATCTGGGTGCCCATGTTCTTCGTCGTGTCGAGCGATCCGTCGGCCGACTTGACCAGCTGGACCGCAACCGGCGTCGTGAAGACGAGGTTGAAGCCGATCTGGCCGTGGATCTCGACGATGCTCGCCGACACGACCGGATTGACCGTGGTGTCGACGAGGATCGGCTTCAGGCTGCCCGGGTTCTTGGCGGCGCCGGGCGCGATGCTGTACTCGCCCGAGGCGGCGTCGTAGGCGACGAGCGTGACGCCGTTGGCGCCGCGCGCGTTGAGCTTGGCGACGAGCGCAGCGCCCATCTTCGCGCCGAGGGCCGCGAGGCCGCCCTCGGTGGCGCCCTGGATGCCCTCGCCGTTCACGAAGCCCTTGGCGTGGCAGTTCCCGCAGAGCGTGCCGAGGTCGCTGTCCTGGACGCGGAACATGTGCGTCTGCACCGTCGGGTTGCCGTGCGAGATGTAGGTGTTCGGGTTGTTCGCCATGTGGCAGCCGACGCAGGTGTCCTCGATGGCCGCGTGCGGCGAGGTCGCCGGCAGCTGGCCGCCCATGAAGTAGGCGTTGTGGCCGGTGAACACGTCGCTCTGGCAGGCCTGGTGCGGGGCGCTGTAGTCAGCCGGGTTGCCGCCGTTGTAGCTCTCGGTGTCCTCGTGGAGGTAGGTCTTCGTCGTGCTGTTGCTCTGCAGGCCGTCGCGGCTGTTGTGGCAGGTCATGCAGAGGGCACCCTTGCCGACGCCGAGGATCTGGAAGCCGGCCGGGAGGAGCGAGGTGTCACCGTAGACGCGAAGCTGGTTCGGGTTGGTGGCGTCGTGCGGATCGTGACAGGCCGTGCAGGTCTGGGGCTCGACGTTATTCGCGGTGACGTCGGTCATCGTCGCGAGCACGCCCGGGTTGCCCTGGCCGAGCAGGTCGACGAACTGAACGAAGCCCTGCGCGGTGTGGCAGCGGCCGCAGTGGCCGTCGTAGCCGCCATACTGCGTGCCCATCTTGACCGCGTCCGCGCGGTTCGAGTGGCTCATGCCGGTCTTGGGATCGGACGTGTTCCACTCGGAGTAGTGGTGATGGCTCGTCGAGGCGGCGTGGCACGTGCCGCAGAGCTCGGCCGAGAAGGAGATGCGCGGCGAGGTGAAGGGGTGGCCGGCCGTCTTCTGGTGCGCCGGGTCCACGTTCTCCTTGCCGGACGCGTCGGCCTGCGGGCCGTGGCAGTTCTCGCACTGGATGTTGGCGAGCCGAGCCACCTTCGGCGCCATCTGGACCATGTTGTCCCAGTTGCCGGGCTGGTCGACCTTCGGGAACGACCACATGTTGGCGGCGGCCACGTCGTCGAAGCCGTTGTTGTTGATCGCCGGGTCGTAGCCGACGGTGTGGCAGGTGACGCAGCCGACGCCGTACGAGGTCGTGTAGCCGCCGTCGATGCCGCGGGTGAACTTCGTGGCGTGCTTGGTGCCGGTCCACGGCGTGATCTCGTCGGGCGCGGTCTTGTCGTCGTGGCAGAGGCTGGTGCACGTGTCGTCGGGGGTGACGGTGTCGCCCTTGCCACCGGCGATGATGCCCTGCCAGTTGCCGACGGCGATGTCCATCGAGTTCGCGCCTTCGGTGACGGTGAAGGTGCCGCCGACGTCGGCGACGAACGAGGGGTTGCGGATGGCGGCGTTGTCGAGGGCGGCCTTCGAGCCCATCGGCACCGTCTTGAGCACCCACGCGTTGTTCATGTCATGGCCGCTGTTGAGGTACACGCGCGTGCCGATCGCGACGTTGCGCACGCCGGTGAGGACCGGCGCCGAGTTGACGCTCACCGAGGCCGTGGTGGTCTGGCCGCGGTTGTCGGCGACGGTGACGCTGGCGGACACCGCGCCGCGCCCATCGTTGGTGATCGGCAGGATGCCGAAGCGGTTCTGGATCGGGCTGCCCGAGGTGAACGAGCCGGGATGGTCGGCGTCGACGGCCTTGGGATCGGGGATCGGCGCGAACGCCTGCGCGAGCGTCGGCATCGTCATCGTGCCCGTGCCGTTCATGCCGGTCACGGTGCCGATGGCGCTCGTCTTCGCCCAGGTGTAGGTGAGCGGGCTCATCGTCGGGCTGCTCGCCGTCGCGGTGAGCATGACGGTGGCGCCGTAGCCGGCGTCATTGGCTGACGCCGTCAGGGTGACGGTCGGCTTGCCGGTGGCGGCCTCGGTCATCGCCGCGTTCACCGTCACCGTCGAGCCGGCGAGCGCCCCGACGATGGCCGGCGCGGACGGGGTGTACAGGTCCTTGGTGAAGGTGAGGCTGAGCGTGCCGAAGGGGACGGTGAGGCTGTAGGCGCCCATGGCGTCGGTCATCGCGGTGGCGACCATCTTGCCGCCGCTGTCGGCAGCCGTGACGGTGACGCCGGCGAGGGCGTCCTTCGCCACGCTGTCGGTCACCGTGCCGGCGATGACGCCGGTCGTGACCGCGGGCGTCCCGGCGTCGCCTGCCGGTCCGGGCTGGCCCGGAGTGCCCGGCATGCCGGGCGCGCCGGGCGCTCCCGCCTCACCCGCGGCACCCGCGGGACCAGCGGGTCCGTTGCAGGCAGTGAATAGTGCTGCCGTTGCTACGATCGATGTGTACCTGAGAACCGTCCGCATCATGGGCGAACCTCCTGGGTCGCTCGCGCGCCCCGTTGACACCAGTCCGCCCGCCCGCTGGGCAACAGCCGTGCCGCGGTCGCTTTCTGGGCGCCGATCCACGGCGCGACCCGTCGAGGGGCCAGTCGCTGATCGGAAGTCAACCGTTTTCTTGACCGCGCGCAACAGCCGCCAATCGGAAGTCAACCGTTTTCTTGACCGCACGCAACCGTGCGTCATTTCACGCAGAATCGTGACCCACATGACCCACGCGACTTGATCGGCGCCGTGAGTTCCAATTCGCGAAATGGCTTCGCAGCAAGACGACCAACGGCGAAATAATTTCCTACTAACGGTCAGATCTCCCGAGGGGGATCTCACCGCCGTTCGACCCGCCCTCCGACGAGGGCGGCCCCTCGGTGTCGATCCGAATCGACCGTCCGTCCATTGCGAACTCTCAATCGGAGATTGACGGATCGCTATCCACTCCATTGCGCGATTCTGTAGAAATAGCGCCATGTCCGCGCAGCCACCCGGCAGCAAGCGCCCCGCGAAGATTCGCATCCGCCACCCGGAGACCTCGGCGATCGGCGAGGGCTACGACCCCGCGCTCTCGGTGATGGCGGTGCGGCCGCCAATCTATCCCGTCTCCACCTACTGTTTCCGAACCGCCGCCGAGGCCGCGCACTTCTTCGACGTGGCCCTCGGTCGCGCGGAGCGGGCCGAGGGATCGAACGAGCTGATCTACGCGCGGCTGAACAACCCGAATGCCGAGATGTTCGAGGACGGGCTCGTCGCGCTCGAGCGCGGCGCCGGCGCGTGCGCCTCGTTCGCCTCGGGGATGGCGGCGATCACCACCGCATTCCTCGCCTTCCTCCGCCCGGGCGACGTGGTGCTCCACACCGTGCCTCTGTACGGCGGGACCGCCCACGTCCTGCACGAGATGCTGGCGCCCTTCGGCATCTCGGCGCGCGGTGTGGACGCCGGCTCGACGGAGGCGCTCGCGCGCGAGGCGGCGTCGCTCGGCGATCGCCTGGCGATGATCTACGTCGAGACGCCCGGCAACCCGACGTTGCGCATGACCGACATCGCGGGCGCCGCCGAGGTGGCGCGAGCGAGCGCGACGCGGACGCACCGGCGCGTGCTCCTCGCCGTCGACAACACCTTCCTCGGTCCGATCTTCCAGTCGCCGCTCGAGCACGGGGCCGATCTGGTGCTCTACTCGGCGACCAAGTACCTCGGCGGCCACTCCGACGTCGTCGCCGGCGCGGCGCTGGCGCGCGACGAGGAGCTCGTCGTCGCGATGAAGAAGGTGCGCTCCTTCTTCGGCACCATCTGCGAGCCGTTCACCGCGTGGCTCCTCCAGCGCAGCCTCGCCACGATCTACACGCGCATGGTGAAGCAGTCGAAGAACGCGGCGCGGATCGTCGAGCGCGTGAAGGAGCACCCGAAGCTCGCATGCGTCCACTACCCGACGCTGTTCGAGGGAGGGCAGCGCCGGATCTTCGAGGCCCAGTGCCGGGCGCCGGGTGGGATGATCGCCTTCGAGCTGCAGGGCGGGCAGGAGGCCGCATTCCGCTTCCTCGACGGGCTGCGGATCGCGCGCATCGCCGTCAGCCTCGGCGGCGTGGAGACGCTCGCCACGCACCCGCGCACCACGGTCTCCTCGGAGATGCCGCCGCACGAGATGGACCGGGCGGGGATCGGACCGGGGCTGGTGCGCTACTCGACCGGCGTCGAATACTGGCGCGACCTCGCCGACGACGTCGAGCAGGCGCTCGCGCTGGCGTAGGGCGCCTGACCGGCGGAGGGGCAATCCTCGAGGGGCGGACGGCACGCCGCGCGCAACCCATCGCCGTCATTCCGCGCGCCGTGTTGCGCTCGCTCTCCCTCGCTCTCCCTCGCTCGCCCTCGCGCAGCGACGACGCCCACCCCGAGATCCCAGCCCGCCGCACCGCCGCCCTGACCCCCACCGCGCGGACGGCGTTCCGTTCGCGCGGAGCCGCGCTTCCAGCGACGGCGCCCATCGCTCCCTCCGCGGCGCAGCCGGACGGAGCGGCCCGGCCTAGCTTCCGGAACATGGAGCGACGACCCTTTGGTCCGACGGGAGCGGCGGTGCCGGCGATCGGCCAGGGCACGTGGAACCTCGAGCTGGACGACCGCCCGCGCGCCATCGCCGCGCTCCGCGCCGGGCTCGACGCCGGGATGAGCCACATCGACACCGCGGAGCTGTACGGTTCGGGCGCCGTCGAGGAGCTGGTCGGCGAGGCGATCGCGGGCCGGCGCGGCGAGGTGTTCCTCGTCTCGAAGGTGCTGCCGGCGAACGCCAGCGCGGTCGGGACGGTGCTCGCGTGCGAGCGCAGCCTGCGCCGCCTGCGCACCGACTACCTCGATCTCTACCTCCTCCACTGGCCGGGCCCGCACCCGCTCGAGGCGACCTTCGCCGCGTTCCTCTCGCTGCAGCGCGTGGGCAAGATCCGCTGGTTCGGCGTGAGCAACTTCGACGTGCCGCAGCTCGAGGAGGCGATCGCCATCGTCGGCGACGACGTGATCGCCTGCGACCAGGTGCTCTACCACCTCCGCGAGCGCGCCATCGAGCACGAGGTGCTGCCGTGGTGCGAGGGCCACGGCCTCGCCATCGTCGGCGCGAGCCCGTTCGGCGCCGGCCGCTTCCCGTCGCGGGCGAGCCGCTCGGGCCAGGTGCTGGAGACGATCGCGGCGGCGCACGGCGCCACGCCGCACCAGGTGGCGCTCGCATTCCTGACGCGCCGCCCGTCGCTGTTCACCGTCCCGAAGGCGGCCTCGCCGGCGCACGCGCTGGAGAACGCAACCGCCGCGGGGCTGCGCCTCGCCGAGCCGGAGATCGCGATGCTCGAGGCGGCATTCCCACCGGCGCCGGCGCGCGAGGGGCCGGGGCTGCCGATGCTGTGATCGGCCCCGCGGCCGATGCTCGGCTTCAGGTCGCGCCGAGCTCGAGCAGCGTGTGCAGGAGCACGTCGACGCCACGCGCGCAGGCCTCGGGCGTCGAGTACTCGCGCGGGTTGTGGCTGATGCCGTCGTGCTCGCCCGGCACGAAGATCATCGCCGTCGGGCAGAGCGCCGACAGCTCCTGCGCGTCGTGGCCGGCGCCCGAGAGGATCGTCTCGAAGCGCAGGTGCGCGCGCTCCATCTGGCGCGCGATCACCGCCTGCACGTCGGGCGAGAACCGGATGCGCGGGGTGCGCGCCGTCTGCCGCGCCTCGACGGTGACGCCGAGCCGCGTCTCGATCTCCTTCACGTAGGCGAACAGGTCGCGCTCGGCGGCCGCCATGTCGGCGTCCTCGGGGTTGCGCAGGTCCACCGTGCACACCACCTGCGACGGCACGATGTTCACCAGCCCGGGGCGCGGATCGATCCGCCCCATCGTCGCGCGCATCTCGGCGCCGTAGCGCCCCGAGCGCGCCATCTCGTCCAGGCGCACGTTGATCAGCGCCGCCGCGAGGCCGGGATCGCGGCGCAGCCGCATCGGCGTGGTGCCGGCGTGGGCGGCGCGCCCGGCGATGGTCAGCTCCCACCACGAGATCCCCTGCACGCCGGTGACGACGCCGAGGTCCATCCCCGCCGCGGCGAGGATCGGCCCCTGCTCGATGTGGCACTCGACGTAGGCGCGCGGCGGGGCGAGGCGCGCCGGGTGGTCGCCCGAAAAGCCGATCGCGCGCAGCTCGTCGCCCGCACGCTTGCCGTCCTTGTCGCACAGGCCGAGGGCGCGCTCGAGCGGGAGGCGCCCGCAGGCCACCGCGCTGCCGAGCATGTCGGTGCCGAAGCGGCAGCCCTCCTCGTCGGTGAAGAAGGCGATCTCGAGCGGCCGCTCGGTGGCGACGCGCGCGTCGTTCAGCGTGCGCACCACCTCCAGCGCGCCGAGCACGCCGAGGCAGCCGTCGAAGCGCCCCGCCGTCGGCACGCTGTCGATGTGCGAGCCCGCCATCACCGGCGCCTTCGATGGATCGCGCCCCTCGCGGCGGCCGATGCAGTTGCCGATCGCGTCCACGCGCACGGCCAGGCCCGCCTCCTCGAACCAGCGCTTGACCAGGCGGCGGCCGTCGCCGTCGGCGGCGGTGAGCGCGAGGCGGTTCACGCCAATGAGGCCCGTGCGCTCGTCGGTGTAGGCGCCCACGCGCCCCAGCTCCTCGAGCGAGCGCCAGAGGCGCTGCCCGTCGATGTGCAGGTCCGTCATGGGGCGTGAGGATAGCGCCTCGGCGCGAAGGCGCGCTACTCGACGACCAGCCGGCGGTGCGCGAAGTCGAGCCCGCCGCGCTCGTCGCGCGCGACGACGTAGAGGTCGACGACGCTGCCGGGCGCCGCCGCGGTGTCGAGCTGGAGCACGGTGTCGGTCTGGTCGTCGCTCCCCTCGCACGCGGGGAGGTCGCTCGCGCGCCCCGTGCTGTCGCTGCTGAAGCGGCCGGCGGTCGAAAACCACGACACGCTGAGCGTCTCGCACACCGGCTTTTCGGTCCCGTCGGGCTGAGGTGCCGGGTAGGGCTCGGCGCTGCCGGGCGCGAAGGAGGCGCGCAAGGTGATCGCGGCGCCGGCCCTTTCCTGCGTCGGCGC
>JAJXSP010000148.1 GCA_021784515.1 Myxococcales bacterium
CGCCGGCCGGACTGCTCGACGGCGAGCCGTGGGAGGCGGTGGCGCGCGTCGAGGAGGCCCCGGAGCGCGTGGGCGGGCGCGCGCACGTCCTGGTGGCGCTGGAAACGCTGGCGCGCGAGGTGGAGGGCCAAGGCCGCCAAAGCGGCCTGCTCCAAGGCCCGACTGCGGCGCATCGCGCGTCGGGCCGGGTGTGGCTCTCCCTCGGCGGCGAGCCGGTCGAGCCGCTGCTGCCCGGCGATCGCGTGCGCTTTCATGCGCGGCTCCTCGCGCCGCGCGGCTTCGCCGAGCCGGACGCGCCCGACCCAAGGCGGCGGCTCGCCTCGCGTGGCGTGATCGCGACCGCCGGCGTGCCCGATCCGGCGGCGGTGGTGCGCCTCGACGGGGAAGGGCGCTCGGGCCTCCTGCGCGCCGTCGGTGCGTGGCGGGCCGCGCTGGTGGCGCGGGTGCGGGCGCGGCTCGACGGCGATCGCCGCGCGCTCGTCGAGTCGCTGGTGCTGGGCGAGCGAGGCGACGTCGATCCCGCGCTCGACGACGCCTTCCGCGTCGCCGGCGTCTCGCACGTGCTCTCGGTGAGCGGCCTGCACCTCGCCATCGCGGCGTTCCTGCTGTTCGTCGGGCTGCGCTTCCTGCTCGCGCGGATCGAGCCGCTCGCGCGACGGGTGGCGGTGCGGCGGCTCGCGGCGGCGGCGGCGCTCCCGGCGACGCTCCTGTACACGCTGCTCACCGGCGCGGCGGTGGCGACGGTGCGCTCGTGCGTCGTGGCGTGGGTGTGGCTCGGCGGCGTGGCGCTGGGGCGCCCGGCGAGCGCGCTCCCGGCGATGGCGGCGGCCGGGCTGGTGCTCCTCGCCGCCTCGCCGCTGTCGCTCTACGATCCCTCGTTCCAGCTCTCGTTCGCCGCCGCGCTCGGGGGCGTGCTGCTCGCCCCGCGCTGGCTCGCGGCGACGGAGCGCTGGTGGCCGGCGCAGCGGGGGATCGTGTCTCTAAAGGAAGCGCTCGCCCGTCGCGGCGTGCGGCTCGTGCTCGGGCTGCTGATCACCTCGGCGGCGGCGATCGCGGCGACGGCGCCGATCGCGGCGTGGCACTTCGCGCAGGTCGCGCCGACCGGGCTGGTGGCGAACGTGGTGGTGGTGCCGCTGGCGGAGATGTGGGTGCTCCCCGTCGGGCTGGCCGGCTGCGCGCTGGCGCCGATCGCGGCGCCGCTGGGCGGGCCGCTGATCGATCTCGCGGGCGCGGGCGCGGGGGCGATGGCGCACCTGGTGCGCTGGATCGCCACCTGGGCGCCGCGCGGCACGGTGCGCGCGCCGACGGCGCTCGAGGCGATCCTGTGGTACGCGGCGCTCGTCGCGCTCGCGATCGAGGGGCGGCGGGCGCGGCGAGCGGCGCTCGCGCTCGCCCTCGCCTTCGTCGGCGCGGTCGCGCTCCACGAGGTGGCGCCGCGGATCGCGCCGTCGTTGCGCGTCACCTTCCTCGACGTCGGGCAGGGGGACTCGTGCCTGGTCGAGCTGCCCGGCGGCGGGGCGCTGCTCGTCGACGGCGGCGGCTCCTTCGACGAGCGCTTCGACCCAGGCGCGCAGCTGCTGGTGCCCTGGCTCGAGCGCCACGGCGTGCGCCGCCTCGACGCGGTGGTGCTCACGCACCCGCATCCGGATCACGCCAACGGCCTCGCCGCGGTGGTCGAGCGCTTCGCCGTCGGCGAGGTGTGGACCAACGGCGCCCCGTCGGAGCTTCCGGGCCTGGTGCGCCTCGCGGCCGCCGCCGCGCACCACGGCGTGCCGGTCGTGCGCCCGCATCGCCTCGCCCGTGGGGGCGCGACGATCGAGGTGCTGCATCCGCTCGAAGGTGGCGACGTCCGCGTCCCGCCCGGCTTCTCGGAGAACGATGGATCGATCGTGCTGCGCGTCTCCTTCGCCGGCCGCGCGGTGCTCCTCGCCGGCGACGTCGAGGCGCGCGCCGAGTCGAGGCTGGTGCGCGCGGGCGCGCCGCTCGGCGCCGACGTGCTGAAGGCGCCGCACCACGGCAGCCGCACCTCTTCGACCGCGCCCTTCGTCGCCGCGGTGCACCCGTCGCTGGTGGTCTTCTCCGTCGGCGCGAGCAACCGCTGGGGCTTCCCCGCGCCCGAGGTCGAGGCCCGCTGGCGCGCCGCCGGGGCCCGCACCGCGCGCACCGACCGCGACGGCGCCGCGGTGGTGGCGATCGATCGCCACGGCGCGATCTCCGTCGAGACGGTGCGCCGATGAAGGCGGCGCCGGGAGGGCCGCGCTATGATGCGCTCGTGGCGCTGCGCCTGCTCGTGTCGGTCGACAGTGACCCATCCCGCGTCTTCCGCTACGACTTCGACGCCGACCGCTCGCAGATCCTCCTCGGGAGGCGTGGCGGTGTGGACGTGCTGCTCCCGCACGCCGCGGTGTCGCTGGTGCACGCGCGAATCGAGCGCCGCGGCGACGGCTACGTGCTGATCGACGACCGCTCCACCAACGGCACCTTCGTCGGCGGCGCGCGCCTCGATCCCGATCGCCCGCACCCGCTCGCGCAGGGCGACGTGATCGCCATCGGCGAGTTCCGCCTCGAGGTGGCGGCCGTCGAGGGCGACGAGCCGGCCGCCGGAGAAAGCTCGGTGTCGATCGCGCGCCGCATGGTGGCCGAGGTGCTGGGCGTGCTCGGTCCGGGCGCCGAGCACCCGGCGCTGACCGTGGCGATGCTGGCGCCGGGCTCGCCGGGCGGCCTGCAGTTGGCGATCGCCGAGGTGGGGCGCGCCTACACCGTCGGACGCGCGCCCGGCTGCGACCTCGTCCTCGACGAGCCGACGGTGGCGCCCGAGCACCTGCGGGTGCGGCGCGACTACCGCGGCGTCACCGCGCAGGACCTCGGCTCGCCGTACGGCCTGTACGTCAACGATCGCTACGCCGCCGGCGAGAAGGGGCTGCGCGACGGCGACGTCCTCACCGTCGGCAAGGTGCAGCTGCGCTTCACCGACCCGGCGGAGGTCTACCTGCGGCGGCTCGAGCAGGTGCCGACGCCCGAGCACGCCGGCCACACCACGGTGGCGACGCACCTGCCGCCAGTCGGCCCCTGGAGCAGCCCGCGTTGGCGGGCTTGGGCCTCAAAGCGCAGGCACGGCGAAGGGGTGGTGATCGGGGCGGCGGTCGCCGTCGCGGTCGCCGCGGTCGCCGGGCTGCTCTACCTCTGGCTCGCCTGAGGCTGATCGAGCAGCGCGCGCAGGTGCGCCGCCGCCTCGGCCGCGCCGTCGCCCGTGGGAGCCCGCGCGGGTGGACGCGACGCCATCGCTCGCGCGATCGCCTCCGCCCAGCGCCCGCGCTCGAAGTCCTCGTGCGACAGCGGCGCGCTCGGCAGCCAGCGCTGGATCGCCTCGACGAGCGCCGGGTTCTCGCGGAATTCGCCGCGCGGCACGTGGACCATCGGCGTCGGTCCCGCGAGGCACTCGGCGACCGTGCCGTAGCCCGGCTTTCCGACGACGCAGTCGGCCGCGAGCACGAGATCCTGGTGCGGCAACGACGGCCCCGGCTCGACCGCCCGCACGTCCTTCGACGGCGCCGCGCGCGCCGAGACGACGAGCAGCCGGAAGGCACCGCCCGCCACCGCCGCGAGATCGAGGTCGCCGCCGAAGCCGCCGAACGAGGCGAGCACGATCGGCCGCGGGTCGGCCGCATCGAGGGGCGCCGCCCCGCCGAACGCCGCCGACGCCGACGGAGCGCACAGCGCGGCGCGGATCTCGTCGCGGCCGCGCGTCGGCCGGAACGCCACCGGCGCCACCTCGACGCGCCGCTTGAACGGATCGAGCCCGCCGCCCATCGCGAGCGCCAGCAGCAATGTCGCCTGAGACTCCGCCTCGGCGAGCGCGCGCGCCGCTCTGCCGAACCACGGGTCGTGGTGCGCGTAGCCGGCGTAGATCCAGCTCCAGGTGAAGTTCGACATCGCCACCGACGGCACGCCCGCCCGCGCGGCGGCGGCGAACGCGATCGGCGGCACGTCGGCGAAGACCAGGTCGGCCCCGAGCGCGCGCAGCGCGTCCGCCTCCTCCTCGACGAGCCGCGGCCAGCGCGCGAGGTGCGCCTCGAGCGCCGCGCGCGTCGCCGGCAGGTCCACCTCGAGCGGTCCACGCTGCGCCACGCCCGGCCCGACGTCGGTCTCGCTCACCGAGGCGAGCCATGACAGATCATCCGCGCAACCCTGAGAGGGTTCCGCACCTCCCACGCCGCTCCGTCCCGGCGGAGCCGTGCCGAACCCACGCGAAGCGCGCGCCCGCGCGAGCGCGCGGCCGGAGGTGCGCAGGTGCACCGCCACCGACGGGCCAAGCCGCTCCAGCACCGCCAGCGAGCGCATGAGATGCCCATAGCCGTGACCCGTCACGTACGCGACCACGCTGCGTGTCATCGGTGCGCGGCTATTCGTCTGAGCTGGCGTCGCAGGCTTCGGAGTCGCCGAGGTCGCACGCGCGCTTGAACAGGCGGCCGGCGCGCTTCTCGTCGGCCGGCACGCCGTCGCCCTCGGAGTAGAGCAGCGCGAGCCGGTAGCAGCCGGCGCCGCTGCCGCGATCGCACAGCCGCTTGTAGATCGCCACCGCGCTCGCCGCGTGCTCGCTCTCCTCGAGGCCGCCCGCGAGCGCCAGGCAGGCCGACTCGTCGCCGAGGTCGCAGGCCTTCGTGCGAAGCGCCTTCGCGCGCACCTCGTCCACCTCGACGCCGTTCCCGGCGGAGTAGAGGTCGGCGGCGCCGGCGCACGCCTCCGCCACGCGCTTCTCGCACCCGGCAAGAAACATCGCCGCCGCGCGGACCGAGTCGCCCGCGTCGCCGACCGCCTTCGCAAGGCGCAGGCAGCCGTCGCGATCGCCCGCCTTGCACGCGCGCTCGAAGGCGAGCTGCGCCCGGTGCGCGTCCCCGTCGCCGCCGCGCTTGTCGCAGAACTCGCCGACGAGCACGCAGCCGCGCGCCGAGCCGGCGAAGCAGCCCATCTCGAACAGCTCCGCCGCGCGGTTCTCGTCGGGGGCGATACCGTACCCCTCGCGGGTCATCATGCCGAGGTTGACGCAGGCGTTCCCCGACCCCGCGTTGCACCCGATGGCGAACAGCTTGCGCGCGACGTCGCGGTCGGCGTCGACGCCACGGCCGTTGAAGAACATCCGGCCGGCGGTGTCGCAGCTCGCTGCCTTGCCGTCGCGGCACTCGGTGGCGCAGGCCTTCACCGACGAGCACTCCGCCCCGGCGCGCGCTCCCCAGACCGCACCGAGCGTGATCACTGCGGCTACCAGTCGACCGTTCATGGTTGGCTGCATTCTACGCGCGCCGCGGCGCACCGTTCCCGAAAAGCAGGGCCCTCAGGACAGCAGCGATCGCAGCCGCGCCAGCCCCTGCGCGTAGCTCTCCTCGCCGTCGTCGAAGGGCGGCGTCTCGAGGAAGCCCGGGAGCGCGGCGAAGCGCGGGTCGAGCAGCAGCCGGCGGAACGGCCCAAGGCCGATCGCGCCGTCGCCGATGCGCGCGTGGCGGTCCACCCGCGCGCCGAGCGGGCGCTTGCTGTCATTGAGGTGGAAGGCGCGCAGGTGCGGCAGACCGATGGTGCGGTCGAAGCCGTCGAAGACGCGCTCGTAGCCCTCCTCGGTCGTCCAGTCGAGGCCCGCCGCCAACATGTGCTGCGTGTCGAGGCACACGCCGAGTCGGCGCTCGCCGCTGCGTTGCAGCATCTCCGCCAGCTGCTCGAAGCTGCACCCGACGGACGACCCCTGCCCGGCGGTGATTTCGAGGCACAGGCGCACCTTCGTCCCGCGCACCGCGTCGCAGACCCGGCGCAGCGCCTGCCCCACGCGCGCGAGCGCAACCTCGGGCGGACTGCCCATCGCGGCTCCCGGGTGCACGATCACCAGCCCCACGCCGAGCGCCTCGGCGCGCACGCACTCGTCGGCGAGCGCCTCCGTCGAGCGCTCGCGGATCGCGTCGTCGGGCGCGGCCAGGTTGATGAGGTACGAGGCATGCGCCGCGAGCGGGATGAGCGGCCGCCGGTAGGCGCGGTGCGCGGCGCGAAAGCGGGCGACGTCCTCTTCCGAAAGCGGCCGCGCCGCCCACTGTCGTGACGAGCGGACCCACAGCTGCAGCGCGTCGGCGCCGTCGCGGCGGCAGCGATCGAATGCGAGGTGGAGCCCGCCGGCGACCGACTCGTGTGCGCCCAGGATCATGCCGCGCCATGACACGATCCTCGATCGCCTGCCACAAGAAACCTTCAGGGCTCGGCGTCAAAGGCGCGGAAAGCGCACGCCGGGCGGGCGGCCCGGCGATTGCGAAGCGCGGCCATCCGGTTGGGACTGCGCTACCGGCCAATCGTCACCGAGCTGTACGACCTCGACGTGGAGGTGGGTCCCAACTACTACGACGAGGTGATCGGCCCCGAGTTCCGCACCGCCGCCCGCGGCGTCTTCGCGCGGCACTCCTACCTCGGACTGCAGCAGAGCAACGAGAAGATCGAGAACGAGATCGAGGACGAGTTGAAGCGCCGCACCGCCGGCAACCACGTCGAGATCTCGTCGGTGACGATCGAGGAGATCGTCGGCTCGCCGGAGATCGTCAACGTGGTGCAGGCACGGCTGGTCGCCGAGCAGGATTCCGCGCGCAAGAAGGTCCTCCTCGAGAGCGAGGGGCTCCAGCAGCGCCAGGCGCTCGACAATCGCCAGCACGCGCAGGAGCGAGAGCTGGAGATCGATGCGGAGCGCGCCAAGCGGCGGGCCGAGGCCGAGCTGATCAAGAAGCAGCACGAGCGGCAGGTGGCCGAGGAGCAGGCGACGATCGACCGGGTCAACGCGGAGACGGAGGCGGCGGTGCGGGTGACGAAGGCGAAGGCGGAGGCGCTGTCGCTGCTCGCCGACGCCAAGGCGAAGGAGAAGCGCGCCGAGGCGACGGCGCTCACTCCCCTGCAGGTGATGATGCACGGCTACGACGCGCTGGCGAAGCTCGGCGGCGAGAACACCGCATTCATCTTCGGCGACTGGTCGAAGGTGCCGTCGTTCCTGTTCCCCAATACTCCGGCATTTCGCAGCCTGTTCCCGGGCGGCGAGGAGGCGGTGCGTCCCGTCGCGCGGCGCTGAACCCGGTTCGACAACCCCGTTGGCGGCCGCTATCTTCCGCCGCCATGCCCGCCGCACCGCCCGATCGCATCCTGCGCACCCGCGTCCCGGCGCTGTTCCCGGAGCGCGGCCCGGTGCGCGTGCTGCTCGTCGGCGAGGCGCCCGGCCCGCGGGGCGCGGATCAGTCGGGGATCCCGTTCTGGGGCGATCGCTCGGGCAAGCTGGTGTACCGCGCGCTCGTCGAGCGCGGCCTCGCGCGCGTTCCCGAGGAGGCGTGGGAGATGTGGGACGGCGCGAAGCTCAAAGAGGCAGTGCTCGCGCCGTCGCTATCGGGCGCGGCGCTGACCAACGCCTGGCCCTCCTGCCCGACGGAGGACGGCCGCTCGTTCCGCTCGCCGCGCGACGCCGAGCTGCGCAGCGCCGACAACCTCGCGCGCCTCGGCGACGAGATCGCCCGCGCCGCCGCGCGCTGCCCGGGCACGCTGCGGGTGATCGCCTTCGGCAAGCGCGCCGCGTGGCTGCTCGCCCGCCTCGAGGGCGCACCGGCGATCGCGATCCACGAGCTGCCCCACCCGTCGGCGCAAGGGCTGCTCGGCGCGGCGCCGAATCAGGGAAGGGGCTTGCGTCTCGCCGATCTCCAGGAGGCGTGGCGGGCCCGCCTCCTCGCGCTCCTCGACGGAGAAGGCTGAGCGCGAACCGGAGGGGCGTGTCCTAGCGCCGTCGACGACGCGTGCTAGCCTCGGTTCGCGGAATGGCAGGCAAGCTCCTCTTCCTTCTGTTGGTGAGCGTCGCCGGGTGCGCCGACGCGCCGCGTCCGATCGATGACAACCACGTCCTCCGCGACGTCGCCGGGCGCTTCCACGCCTTCTTTCCCTCCGACGGCGCCACCGATCCCGATCCCACGCGCGACCTCGGCCTGGTGCGCCCGCGCCTCGGGCTGCCCGAGCTGGCGCAGGCCGGCGCGCCGATCGAGATCCAGCTTCTCGAGCACGGCGGAGAATCCCCGATCCGTGCCGCGCTCGTCGCGCGCGGCCTCGACTCCGGCGGCGTAGCGCACTGCCTTGCCGGCGGGCCGGCGGCCGCCGGGATTGCCGGCTGCTACCCGCTCGCACTTTCTCCCCCCGAGCGCACCGCCATCGACGGCGAGACGACGCTGGCGCGCTGGCAGGGCCGCACCGACGGCACGCCGCCCGGCAGCTTCGACCTCGCCATCGCCAGCCCGATCGATCCGCCGGTGCGGATGGAGCGCGCGGTGTGGCTCAGCGCGGGCGACCCGGCCGCGCCGCGACCGCTGCGCGTCGCCCTCCTCGCCGACATCCACGTCGGAAAGGGCAACCCCGCGGTGATCGAGGAGCACCTGCGCGGCGTGATCGCCGACCTCAACGCCGCGCGCCCCGACCTCGTCCTCGTCGCCGGCGACGTGGTGAACCTCGGCGATCGGCCCGAGCTGGCGCGGCGCGCCCGCGAGCTGCTGCTCACCGTCGACGCGCCGCTGGTGATGGTGATGGGCAACCACGACCACGGCTTCGGCGCGTGGATGCTCGGCGAGCCCTGGGGCGCCGGCTGGGAGACCTTCGGCCGCGCGTTCCATCCCCTGCCCTTCTTCCAGCTCACGGTCGGCGGGTGGGACTTCGTCGGCTTCGACAGCGGCCCCTCGACGGTGTCGCCGCGCGTGCTGGTGCGCGGCCTCTCTCCCGCGGGCGTCGCGGAGCTGGACGACGCGATCGCCGCCTCGGGGCGCGCCGGCCACCGCGGGGTCGTGCTGCTCAGCCACGCGCCGACGCGGGCGCTGCTCGGGGATCACGCCGATCCGGCCTCCCGCGGCGTCGCCGGAAGGATGCGCGATGGCGGCGCGGCGCTCGAGGCGTCGATGCTCGCGGCGGCCGCGCGCGGCCAGCGCGTGCTCCACGTCGCCGGCCACACCCACTGGTCCGACGTCTTCGAGGCGCGCGCGCGTCCCGGCGGGCTGCGCTTCGAGCGCTGGCCGACGGCGAAGATGGGTCCGTGCTACACGCCCCTCCACGGCCCGGCGCTCGTCACCGTGCAGTCCTGCACGCACAGCGGCATTCCGGGAAAGGAGAGCGCGCGCGGGTGGGGCTTCGCGTGGCTGCGCCTCGGCGACGGGGATCCCGCGGTGGCGTTCCAGCGCTATGGGCTGGCTCCGACGGACCGGTTCGCGCTCGGGCGGTGACGGTCGAACCGCGAGCGTGAGGGAGCGGCCGCGCCGGCGACGACGAGCGGCCCGCCGACGGTCGGGTGCGATCGCCCTTCCTTGATGACCATCTCGATCTGGCTACAATAGCCTCATGAAGCGGGCCACGATCTCGGAGACCAAGAACCACCTCAGCGCGCTGATCGACCGGGTGCGCCACGGTGACACGGTCCTCATCGTGGACCGGGACCAGCCCGTGGCCCGGCTCGAGCCGGTCGTCGCGCCCGAGGCCACCGACGCCGAAGGCCGACTGCAGCGGCTGGAGCGCGCGGGCCTCCTCCGACGCGGCCGCGGGGGGGCGGACCCCGAGATCCTCCGCGCGCCGCCGAAGCCGCGCGGCGGTGGCGACATCCTCCGCGCGCTGCTCGAGGAGCGCGAAGGCAGCCGGTGAGGTTCTGGGACAGCTCCGCGCTGGTTCCCCTCCTCGTCGAGCAGAAGGAGACCCGGCGGATGCGCGACCTCTACCGCGCCGATCCCGTCGTCGCCGCGTGGTGGGCGGCGTCCGTGGAGTGCGGCTCCGCGGTCGCCCGCCTCGACCGCGACGGCCACCTCTCCGCCGCCGACGCGACCGCGGCATTTCGTCGCCTCGACCGCCTTGCCCGAAGGTGGCACGAGATCCAGCCCGGCGACGCGCTGCGCGAGACGGCCCGGCGCTTCCTTCGCACGCACCCACTCCGCGCCGGCGACTCGCTGCAGCTCGCCGCCGCGTTCCTCCTCTCCGAGCAGCGCCCCTCCACGCTCTCCTTCATCTGCCTCGACGACCGCCTCGCCCGCGCGGCGGAACGCGAGGGGTTCGAGGTCGTCCCGTAGCGAGCGCGGCCGCCTCCGAGGCGGGAAGGTCCCTGTGATTCGGCATTTCGAGTTGGCAGGGAAAGGCGACAGGGAAGCTCGCCGCGTTTTCCACTCGCGAAGGTGGCCCGGCGCTACTCCCGCGGCTCAGCAGGCGGTGAGTGCGAAGAGGCAGAGATGCAGGACTGTCCCCACTCGCGCCGAACCCGGCCCTACTGGCAGGTGCCGGCGACGCAGTGCTTGGACGAAACGGTGCAGTCCACGCACGTCGTTCCGCAGGATGTGTCGAGGGTGAGATCGGCGCACGCGTTGTTCTGGCAGCAGTAGCCGGTGGCGCAGCCCGTCGTCGTATTGCTGGTGCACGAGCCGCCGCACGCCGTCACGCTCGCGCAGGCGCGGTTGTTGGGGCACGACGTGGTGGCAGCCGGACAGCTGTTGTTGACGGTGCCGTCGCACTTCCGGAACAGGCCGTTCGCGCAGTAGCACACCGTCCCATTCCATTGAGCCATGCAGTGGCCACTCATGCATGTGTTCTTCTGACACTTGGTGACGTCGTTCGTGCAGTTGCCAGCCGGATCGACCGTGCCGTTGGTGACCATCACCGTGCAGCCGCCCATGTTGTCGACCCACAGGCAGGAGCCGCACGCCATGGAGGCGCAACGGTTCGTGTTCGCCGACGCCGGCCAGCACACGGTGCTCGTGCAATCGCCGGCGGAGGTGCACACCTTGCCCGCGGCGCACTTCGGGCAGGGACCACCGCAGTCGAGGTCGGTCTCGCCATTGTCCTTGATTCCATCGGTGCAAGAGGACGCCGAACATGTGTTCGTCATGATGTTGCAGTAGGGTGCGCCGATCGGGCAGTCCGAGTTCTGATTGCAGCCACACGCGCCGCTGATGCAAAGCTTGCCATTCGGCTCACCGCCGCTGGCGCAGTTCGCGCATGTCGGTCCACACGACGATGCCGAAAAGAAGTCGAGGCAGGTATTGTTCTGGCAGCAATAATTGGACCCACAGCCGGTCGTCGTGTTGTTCGTACAGCTGCCGCCGCACGTCATCATGTTCGTGCAGTCGTAGTAGCCAGGGCACGTCACGCCGTTGTTCGGACAAGCGTTGTAGACCGTGCCGTCGCACGTCTTCTTGGTCGAGCCGATGCAACTGCAGATTGTGCCGTTCGCTTGCGGCGTGCAGTGGCCGCCCGTGCAGGTGTTCTGCTGGCATTTCGTGACATCGTTGGCGCAGCTGCCCGCCGGATCGACGGTGGTGTCAGGGACGACGACGCAACTTCCGCTGTTGTTGACCCACTGGCAGGAGGTGCACGCGACCGTGGTGCAGCGCTTGCCGCCCGACTGCGCGACGTAGCACGCGCCGCTCGTGCAATCGCCGTTGCCGCTGCAGAGCTTCGACTTCGCGCAGGTCGCGCCGCAGGGTCCGCCGCAGTCGACGTCCGTCTCGCCGTTGTCCTTCATCCCGTCCGTGCACGACGAGGCGGAGCACTGGTGCGTGCCGAGGTTGCAATACGGAGTATTGCCGCCGTTGAAGCCGGAGCAGTCGGCGTTGGTGGTGCAACCGCACACGCCGGTCAGGCAGGCCTTGCCAAGCATGCCATTGGCGCAGAACGTGCCGCATCCGCCGCAGTTGAGGACCGACGTATTCGTGTTCGTTTCGCAGCCGTTCGCCGGATTCCCGTCGCAGTCGCCCCAGGGCGCGATGCAGCTCGCCGTGGTGCACATGGCCCCCGTGCACATTGAATTGGCGTTCGCCAGGGTGCACGCCACCCCGCAGCCGTTGCAGTTGCTCGCGTCGGTATCGGAGTGCTTGCAGCCGTTATTGCCGCAGCAGGTGTAGCCGCCCGGCTGGTCGGGGCAGTCCTTGGTGCCGTCGGCCGTCGCCGGGTTGCAGTCGTCGTCGACGCCGTTGCAGATATCGTCCTGGCCCGGGTTGATCATGCCGTTATCGATCTTGTTGGTGCCGGTCGTGCCCTTCGTGTCGGCGCAGTCGCCGCAGCCCTTCATGGGCACTTTCGCGGCGGTCATCGGCGCCAGCACCTTCTCGCACGGCTGGGCGCTGTCGTAGCTGCAGCCTCCGAGGCAGGTCGACCCCATCGGCGCGCCCGATCCGCATTGCATGTAGCCG
>JAJXSP010000149.1 GCA_021784515.1 Myxococcales bacterium
TTGGGCGCTCCCGAGGGAGCCGACGCGCTCGCGACGGCGCGATCGTCGTCGCCCGCCACCGCGCGCATGGCCAGCGGCGAGCCGAGCGGCACGACGCCGGCCGGCGGTTCGATCACCGCCACCTCGACCGGGCGGACGGCCGCGCGCTCGTCGTCGGGGCTCGCCGGTGGCGGCGCCGCGGCCTCCGCGAAGGACCGCCCCGCGGGCCGATCCCAGGCGAGCCAGAAGGCCAGCACGCCACCGACGTGCAGCGCCGCCGAGACGCCGAGCGCCACCGCGAGCCGTCGCCGCACGCGCACCATACCCAGGATTATACGGACCGCACGCGCGAACGTTCTGGCGGCCCGTCGGCTTGCCCCGACGACGATCGTCGGGCTTGATCGCGGCCATGACGACGCACGTCCGCAAGAGGTGGTCGCCCCGCCTGCGCACCGCCGGAGCGCTGCTGCTCCTCGGGGGCACGGTGGCGCTCGCCGATCGCCTGCTGCCGCGGGCGCCGGATCCGTTGCTCGGCGCCGAGCGCCCGCCGGCGGTGGTCGCCGTCGCGGCGGCGATGCTCCTGGTCGGAGCGGCGATGTTCTGGCTGGGCCGGCGCTGGCGCTGACGGATCGTGGACGGAAGGCGTGTGCGCGCCGACACGGATCGCGTGTCTTCGCACCCTCGGCGACGAGCACGGCCCGCGCCGGAACGGGGCTACGCGAGGCGGTTGACAGGTTGCACATCGAGCGAGGACGCTGAGGCCCCGCCGCCGCCGGTGACGGGAGATCACCGACGCCATGCGCCGACGCTGGAAGCTCTCGCTCGCCTTCGCGCTCGCCGCCGCCGCCGCCGGGGCGTGGGCGCTCCGCGCGGTGCGGCGGGCCGACCGCGCCGTCGAGGAGATCGCAGCGCGCGCGCCGGCCGACGGCGAGGTGGCGCTCGAGGTAGAACCGGCCGTCGTGCTCGACGGAGCCGCGGCCGCCGGCCTGCGCGAGATCACCGCCGTCGGCGGCGCGCGCGACGGCGCCGCGCTCGGCGGGCGGCTCTTTTGCGCCACCTCGGGCGGCCTGCTCGCGTGGGCACCGGGGCGCGCGCCGCGGCGCCCCTTCACGCGCCGCGACGGCCTCGCCGGCGTGGACCTCACCGCCGCCGCGCCGCTCGGCGAGCGCCTGGTGTTCGGCGACGGTGACGGCGGCCTCACCGTGGTCGACGGCGAGCGCGCCATCGCCGCGCGGCTGCGCGTCCCGCACGCGGGCGCGATCGCCGATCTCGCGCCCGCCGGGCCGGTCGTCTACGCATTGGTCACAGGCGTCGGCGTGATCGCCTTCGATGGCCGGCGCGCCGTCGACGTCGCGCGCGGCGACAAGGCGCTCGCCGAGGCGCTCCGCAAGGCCGGCGCGCTGTGCGTCGGCGACGGCGGTCTCGCTGTGGGCACCTCCGACGGCGCGCTCTACGTCGAGCGCGACGCCGCGCTGACGAAGCTCGACGCCGGCCTCGCGCCCGCCCCGATCACCGCGCTCGCATGCGACGGCTCCGATCTCGTCGTCGGCACGCCGTTCGGCGTCCAGCGCGTCACTGCCGGGCGTGCCCGCGATCTGGCGCGCGACCTCTTCGTCACCTCGCTCCTGCCGACGCCCGGCGCGCTCTTCGTCGCCACCTTCGACGACGGCGTGCACGTCCTCGATCCGGAGAGCGGGCGCGAGCGCGGCCGCCACCTCGCCGGCGAGCGCGTGCACCGGCTGCGCCTCGTCGACGGGCGGGTGATGGCCTTCGGCCCGGGCGGCGCGCGCCAGCTCACCGGCGGCGCCTTCGCCTCCCTCGGGACGCCGCCCGCCGGGCTCTCCGGCCCGACGGTGACCGCGCTCGCCCGCGACGGCGCGGGCGCGCTGTGGGTCGGCACCTTCGAGCACGGCATCGACGTGCTCGGCCCCGACTTCGCCCCCGCGCGCCACCTCCCCGCCGCCGACCGCGAGACGCGCTCCGGCGTGGAGCAGCCCGCTTTGGCGGGCTTGCCGGAGACGGACGCGCGCGACGATCAGGTCAACGCCCTCCTCTACCGCGGCGACACGAGCGAGGTGATCGCCGCGACCGTCCACGGACTCGACGTCTTCGGTCCGGCCGGACAGCGCCGCCTCGCCGTCGGCGAGCCCACGCCCGACGCGATCTCCGCCGTCGCCGTCACAGCGGGAGATCGTTTCTCCAACGGAAGGGCCGGCCTCGCGCTCGCGGGGAGCCGCGGCCTCACCTTCGTCGACGGTTCGCGCCAGCGCACGCTCTACGCCTTCCACGGCCTCGCCAACAACCACGTCTACGCCGTCGCCGCGGTCGGCGACCGGATCTACGCCGGCACGCTCGGCGGGCTCTCGATCCTCGACGGGCAGAAGGTGCTGCGCTCGATCGGCGTCGGCCCGCGCGCGCTCCGCTCGGCGTGGGTCACCGCGCTCCAACCGTCGCCCGAGGGGATCTACGTCGGGACCTACGGCGGCGGCGTGCAGCTCCTCCGCACCGACGGCGCGGTGGACGACGTCTCGCTGCCGGCCGGCGCCTTCCACGTCAACCCCGGCGCGCTCGCCGTCGACGGCAACACGCTCTTCGTCGGCACGCTCGAGGCCGGCCTGCTCGCCTTCGACCGCACCGCGCACGCCTGGCGCCGCCTCCCCGACGAGGCGCGGCTCCTGCCCTCGCGCAACGTCACCGCGCTGCTCGCCGACGGGGAGGCGCTCCTCGTCGGCACGGCGTCGGGCCTCGTCCGCATTCCGCGCACCACGCTCGACGAGGCGCTCGCTCCCATCCACCGCCCGCTCCACCCGGAGGGCGCCTCGTGAAGAAGAGAAGTCCCGTCGTCGTCGCCGTCGCCGCGCTCCTCGCCCCGTCGCTGGCCCTCGCCGACGCCGGCGTCCTCATCCCCGCCGGCCTCGGCAACGAGCCCAACCCCGCCGTCCTGTCGATCAAGCGCATGGACGTCACCGTGCGCATCGACCACCTCCACGCCCGCGTCGACGTGAAGTCGATCTTCGAGAACCACACCGGCCGCGCGCTCGAGGGGCGGTACGTGCTGCCGCTCGGCGAGCGCTCCTCCATCGAGGACTTCTCGGTGTGGCAGGCCGAGGAGCGCCTCGTCGGCGTCGTCGTCGAGAAGCAGAAGGGCAAGCGGCTGTTCGAGCAGATCACGCGGCAGAACCTCGACCCCGGCCTCGCCGAGAGCGACGACGACAAGGACAAGGCGCACGACTTCGCGATCCGCGTCGCGCCGATCCCGCCCTACGGCACCGCGCGCGTCGAGGTGACCTTCTCCGAGGACCTCGCCGTCACGTCGAACGGCGCGCTCTTCACCCTGCCCTGGAAGCCGCGCCGCTTCGGCAAGCAGACCGTCGGCGAGCTGCACGTGGACCTCGCCGGGGACGGGCCGTTTTCGCTCGCCGCGGTGAAGTCGTCGCCGGCGGGGCAGCTCAAGTGGACGACGCCGCCGAAGGCGTTTGAGGGCCAAGCCCGCCAAAGCGGGCTGCTCCAGGGCCCGACTGGCACGCGCTTCTCCGGCCGCTTCGACGGGAAAAACGTCGAGCTCGGCGACGACCTGACGATCGAGATGACGCTCGACGACAAGGGCCCCAAGGCCGAGGCGCTCGCGTACCGCGACGTGCTGCCGGGCGGCCGCAAGGACATCTCGCCCTTCGGCGACGGCACGGTCTACCGCGACGAGCGCGGCTACTTTCTCGTGCGCGCGCTGTTCGGCCTCGCGCCCGCCGCGCGCCCCGCCAAACGCGCCCCGCGCGACGTGGTGATCCTCCTCGACACCTCGCTCTCGATGCAGTGGGAGAAGCTGGAGCGCTCCTTCGCCGCGCTCGAGTACTTCCTCGGCCGACTCGACCGCGACGACCGCTTCGACGTGGTGCTCTTCAACGACCAGGTCCAGCCCTTCAGGCCCGACCTCGCGCCCGCCGCCTCGACGGAGGTGCGCGGCGCCCTCGACTTCGTGCGGCAGTCCTGGCTCGGCGGCGGGACCGATCTCGGCGCCGCCCTCGCCTCCGGCCTCGCGCTCGCCGGCAAGGCGCCGCGCGCCGAGGCGGAGCGCTTCGTGGTGCTGATCTCCGACGGCAACCCGACGCTCGGCGAGATCGCCTACAAGAAGATCGGCGCGCAGTTCCGCGCCGCCAACGAGCCCAAGGGCACCGCCGGTCCGGTGGCGCGCCTGTTCGTCCTCGGCGTCGGCGACGACGCCGCCACCGCGCTGCTCGACCGCCTCGCCTCGGCCGGCGACGGCGCCTTCGCCTGGGCGCGGGAAGGCTCCGAGGCCGACTTCAAGCTGCGCACCTTCTTCGACAAGCTCGGCCAGGTGTCGTGGCCCGACGTGGCGCTCGTGGTGAGCGGCCTCGACGGCATCGAGCAGGTCTACCCGCCGCTGGTGCGCTCGCTGTTCGACGGATCGGACGCCACCTACTTCGGACGCTACCGGAAGCCCGGCAACGGCACCGCGCAGGTGATGGCCGCGACGGGCAGCAACCACCCGCGCCCCGTCGCCGACGCGATCCCGCTCGCGCTGCCCGAGCGCGACGCTGACCGGCCGTGGGTGGCCCGCGGCTGGGCCCGCTACCGCATCGACGACCTGCTCGACCAGATCACCGTCGACGGCGAGAAGGAGGAGTGGATCCGGGAGATCATCGCGCTGGCGAAGGAGTTCCACTTCGTCACGCCCTACACCTCGTTCATCGCGGCGCCGCGCGCGCTGCTCCGACCGCGCGTGATCCAGCCCGGCGATCCGATCCTCCGCGTGAAGGCGCCGCCGACGGTGACGCGCGTGGCGGCGATCTTCCCCTTCGGCCTCGAGAAGGCGCTGCGCTACCTGCCCGGAGAGGACGTGTGGGAGACGCGCTTCCTCGCCCCGCCCTGGATGAAGGACGGCACCTACCACTGCACGCTCGTGCTGACCGACGCCGACGGCCACAAGGAGAGCGAGGACAAGACGTTCGTCATCGACAGCCGCCCGCCGTCGGTGAGCGCCACCCTCTCGGCCCGCTCGGCACGCCCCGGCGACAAGGTGTCGATCGAGGCCCGCGCCGACGCCGACACCCGCCGCATCACGGCGCGCCTCGGCGGCGGCCCCGCGATCGACGTGACGTGGGATCCCGACCGCAAGCGCTCGCTCGGCGTGCTGCCGATCCCGGGCGACACGCCGACGGGGAGCTACCAGGTGACGGTCACGGCCGAGGACATGGCGCACAACGTGTCGTCGATCCAGCTGCCGATCGACGTCGGGGGTGGGCGATGAGACGGATCCTGATCCTTTGCTGCATCGCAGCACCGGCGTTCGCCGAGCCGCCGCTCGATGAGTTCGCGGGCGGCGCCATCCCCGACGACGTGCGCGCGGCGATGCGGGACGCGCTGGTCGAGGAGGTCGATCTCCTCGGCGGCAAGGCGCTCGCGCCGCGGCCGGCCGGGATCGCGAAGCTCAAGATGGACGAGGTAGCCAGGCGCTTCCCGCAGTCGGCGGCCGCGCAGCGCACCCTCGGGCGCGCCGCCTACGCCACGGGCGACGTCACCGCCGCCGAGATCGCGTACAAGGCGGCGGTCGATCTCTCGTCGCCGGCTATCGCCGGCGTGCAGCAAGCTCGGACAGCGACGGGCGCGCCGTGGGCGCTCGGGCAGCTGGCGGACTTCTACGCCGACCGCAACGACGCGAAGAACGAGCTCGCTGCGCTCGACCGGCTCGCCGAGGCGCAGAGGGCCGCCGCGACGACCCCCGACGGGAAGAACGAGCTGCGCACCACCTGGCGCCGCGCGCGCGAGACGGCGGCCGCGCACGCGGGAGTCCCCGGCGTCGCCGATCCCGCGAAGTACGACCGCCTGATCGTCGAGCTGTCTCCCGACGATCCGAGCTGGCTGCGGCGCTACATCGACGGCCTGCTCGCCGACGGAAAGCCCGGCCGCGCGATCGCCGAGGCGGCGCGCTACGAGAAGCTTTTCCCGACCGAGGTGCGCTACTTCGCGCAGGTCGAGTCGCAGGTGGCCGAGGGTCGTCGCGACGCCGACAAGGCCGAGGCGGTCTACCGCGCGCTGCTGGAAAAGACGCCCGCCCCGACGGGGCTCGGCGCGCGCGACGTGGACGGGCTGTACGACGACTTCCTCGACTTGCTGCAACGCAGCGGGCGGCTGCGCGAGGTGAAGCGCGCCCTCGCTGCCAAGGCGCGCGCCGGCGCTGCGCGCGGATGGGTCCCCCGCTCCGCTGCCCCATCCGTGCTCGCGCCCCTCGCCGGCTTCGACCTCGCGCTCGACGTGCACCTGCTCCTCCACGGCGGCGATCGCGACGCCGCGCGGAAGGTGCTCGACGACGCGGCGAAGAGCGACGCAGCGACGGGCGAGCTGCTCCTGCGCGCGCGCCTGTACACCTCGCTCGGCGCCCCCGCGGCGGCGGTCCCGCTGCTGTACGAGGCGTTCCGGAAGTCGCAGGGTCCGAAGGAAAAGGAGGAGTCGCTGGGCGAGCTGGGGCTTTCGCTCCTCACCGGCGACGTGGGCCGCACCGGCCTCACACCGCTCGGGCCGCTCGACGGCTTCCGGCTCCGCCACGTCGCCTCCGGCCCGTCGGTGGCGGGCGGCCTCGCCTCGCTCCTCTTCAACGGCGTCGGCGGCAACGCGGCGGCCGACCTCGACCGCGCCGAGGCCGCCTACGGCAACGGCGCGCGCGCCCAGGCGGTGCTCGCCGAGCTGAAGAAGGCCGGGCCGAAGTCGCCGTGGACGGCGGCGGTGCTGCGCGGGCTGGTCGACTTCCGCCGT
This sequence comes from Myxococcales bacterium, assembly GCA_021784515.1. GTDB lineage: Bacteria > Myxococcota_A > Polyangia > Palsa-1104 > SHYY01 > SHYY01. The sequence continues at coordinate 6,748 of JAJXSP010000149.1, forward strand.
GCCTACAAGGACCAGTCGGAGGCCGCGCGCCTCGCCGACGAGTTCGGCCGCGCCTTCCCGAAGAACGCGCAGTTCTTCACGGTGATGCGCACCGGCTGCGACGCGCGCTGGAAGAGCGGCTCGCCCGACTCCGGCGCCGCCTGCTACCAGCGCCTCCTCGACGAGGCGCGGAGGCGCGGCGACTCGCGCGAGTACGACACCACGCTGAACGAGCTCGGGAGCGCCTGGGAGCAGGCCGGCCGCACGGTGGAGATCGTCCGCGTCTTCTGGACGGAGATCGGCAAGCACCCCGACGACGCCACGCTCTACGACCGCTTCCTCGAGCACACCGCGCGGCACAACCTCTTCGACGAGGAGCTGAAGATCTACCAGCAGGCCTCGCAGCGCTTCCCGAGCGCGTCGTGGTTCGACCGCCTCGCGCGCTGGCACCTCCGCCACCGCGGCGAGCAGGCGTTCCGCCAGATCACCGAGCAGCTCGCCTCCACCGTCGAGGATCCGGTGCTGGCCGAGGCCCTCGAGGGGCTGGTGGAGTACCGGCACGATCGCCCCGACACGCAGGCCTTCTACGAGGCGATCTACAAGAAGGCGCTCGGCCGCTTCCCGTTCGACCTGCGCTTCGTGCGCAAGCTCGTCGCCTTCTACGACCGCGAGGGCGGGCATGGCGGCGAGGCGCTCGCGAAGCGCTACTCGTTCTTCGACGCCGAGCTCCGCGCCCGCGTGGTGCGCGACCTCGCCGCCGCCGGCCGGCTCGACGCGACGGTGGCGACGCTCGGCGCGGGGCGCGTCCCGGGCGTGGAGCAGCCCGCTTTGGCGGGCTTGCCCGGGAATGCGGCCGAGCGGCAGTTGGCCGCCGCGGCGCTGGTCCACCTCTCGCGGCAGGAGGAGGCCGAGCCGATCCTCGCCGCCGTGTGCGCCGACTTCCCCGGCGACGTGCCGCTCGCGCGCCGCCACGCCGCGCTCTACCGCGCCGTCGGCAAGCCGTCGCGCCGCCTCGCCGCGGAGAAGGCCGCCGCCCTGCTCGACGGGCTCACGAAGCTGTTCCCGGCCGACGAGGCGCTCGTCACCGAGGAGGGCGACTACCTCTCCGAGGCCGGCGAGGGCGACGAGGCGGCGAAGCGCTACGAGCGCATCGTCGCGATGCGCCCCGGCGATCCCGAGGCCTTCCTCCGCCTCGCGACGATCGACTGGGACTACTTCCGCTTCGACGACGCCGCGGCCGCCATCGGCCGCGCGCGCAAGAAGGCGGGCGACCCGCTGCGCTTCGCCGACAAGCTCGCCGCGGTGTACGAGTCGCGGAAGGACTTCCCGTCGGCGGTCGCCGAGTACGTGCGGATCCTCGTCGCCGCGCAGAAGCTCGACGCGCAGCCCGCCGCCACGCCCGGCGACGAGATGCGCCGCGACGACGAGGGCGAGTTCGACAGGCGCGGCGACGGCGGCGGCGGCGGCGGCGATCCCGCCTCGATCGCGCTCGACCGCCTGGCGACGCTGCGCGAGCGCCGGCAGCTCGGGCCGGCGATCGACAAGGCGTTCCGCGCGCAGGCCGCCGCGGGCGACGGACGCGCGGTGCTGGCCTTCGCGGCGTGGCTCGCGCGGATCGACGACGGCAAGGGCCGCCGCGCGCTGCTGACCGACGCGGCGACGAAGACGACCGACCCGCGGCTGCTCGAGCGCATCGCCGGCGAGGCGCGGAACGACCCCGACGGGCGCGGGCTCCTCATCGCGGCGCTCGCGCGCGAGTCGACGCTCGGCAAGGGCGCGCCGGGCTACGTGTACGCGCTCGTCGAGGCGCTGGTGGACGCGCGTCGCGACGGCGAGGCGGAGCGCGAGCTGTCGGCGCTCGTCGCGCGCTTGGACGCGGGCGGCGAGGACGATCGCGACGACGAGGTGGACGCGCGGGTTGCGTTCGCCGACTTCCTGTGGCGCCGCCGGCGGTGGGACGAGGCGCTCGCGCAGCGCGCCGCCGCCGCCGAGCACGCGACGGGCGAGCGCAGGACCACGCTCCGCCTCGAGGTGATCGGCTGGCAGATCGAGCGCGGCCGCACCGACGAGGCCGAGAAGGCGGCGCGGGCCCTCGTCGACGCGTCGCCCGGCGAGCCGCGCTTCGCGCGCCCGGTGGCGGAGGCGTTGTGGCGGCGCGGACAGCGCGACGAGGCGCTCTCGTTCCTCGGGGCGCAGATCACGGCGGCGAAGAAGCGCGACCTCCCCGACGAGACGAAGCGCGCGATGGTGGCCGAGCTGCGCCACGCGGTGATCGAGCGCGCCACCGAGGCGGGACGCTTCCGCGACGCGGTCGACGAGTGGATCGAGATCGTCAACCGCCGCCCGGACGATCGCGGCGAGATCGCCGCGCTCCACGCCTTCGCGAGCGAGCACGCGCTCGTGCCGCGCGTCGTCGGCTACTACCAGAAGACCGCGCAGGCCTCGTCGCGCGACGTGCGCTGGCCGATCGTGCTCGCGGTGCTGGCCGACCTCGGCGGCGACCCGAAGACGGCGGCGCAGCACCTCGGCGAGGCGCTCCGCATCTCGCCCGACCGGAAGGACCTCCACCGCGAGCGCGCCGAGGCGTTCGCGCGGGCCGGCGATCCGGCGAGCGCGGCGGCGGCCTACCACCGCCTGTGGGAGCTGTCCGACAAGGACCCGCAGTGGGCCGTGGCCGAGGGGACGATGCTCGCGCGCGCGGGCAAGCGCGCCGAGGCGGTGGCCGCGGTGCGGCGGCTGGTCGACGCCGATCCGCCCGAGCCGTCGCAGTGGGCACGCGCGGCGCAGGTGCTCGAACAGGCGGGCCTCCTCGACGACGCGTGGCCGCTCGCGCAGAAGGTGCTGGAGAAGGCGGGCAAGGACCTGCGCGGCCGCAGCCTGGCGCGGGAGGAGGCCGCCACCTTCGCGCGGCTGGCGGTCCGCACCGGGCGCGCGGCCGAGGCCTGGGCGCCGCTCGCGTCGCTCGAGGAGCAGGCGCACAACGAGGCGGGCGCCGAGGGGAACCCCGAGCCGTGGCGCGCGAGCACCACCGCCGACGCCTGCCACGACGCGCTCGACGACGCGCTGCCCAAGGCGGTTGCGCTTTACGCCGGCGATGCCGACGCGCGCCGCTACCTCGACCAGGTGCGCGAGCACGCACAAGGCGACGAGATCGATCGGATGGCGCAGGTGGCCGCGGCCGCCGGGCGGCCCGACGTGGGGCGCGACTTGCTGCGGCGCAACATCGCGCGCGGGGGCTCGGTCGCCGAGAACGCGGCGGGCCGCGTGCTGCGCGAGCTGGAGGACGCGGGACAGTGGGGCGAGATGATCAAGGTGGTGGACGAGGATCGCCTGGGCGATCCGCCGTCGCTGCTGGCGAAGGCGCGCGCCTGCCGCGCGCTGGCCGACCCGTGCGAGGAGGCAGCGCTCCATCGCTACGTCGACACGCACTCGAGCTACATCGATCCGCTCTCTGCCCGCTTCGGCGAGCCCGACCCGGCGGTGGAGCGCTACCTCGGGCTGCTCGTCGAGCGCCACCGCGACGGCGAGCTGGAGCGCCTCGCCCGCCGCGGCACCTTCAACGCGGGCCAGATCGCCGACTTCCTGCTCGCCCACGGCAAGGTCGATCTCGGCATGCAGGCGGTCCTCTCGGCAGGCTCGTCGGAGACGAGCGCATGGCGATCGGCGAAGCAGGCCGGCGCGCTGCTGGCGCTCGGCGCCAACGGGGACGGGGCGAAGGCGCTGCTCGCGCAGATCCTCGCGCCCGCGCCGATCGGGCAGGCGATCGGCCACCGGCCCGACGAGGAGAAGGAGGTCGTCGGGCGCCGCTGGTACCGCTACGCCGAGCGCTACGGCGACGCGATCGCCCGGGCCGCGAAGGATGGCGCCGGGCTCGCGGAGGCGCGGCGATGGACCGCCGCCGCCGTCGAGGATCGCCCGCTCGATCCCGCGGCGTACGTCGCACAGGGCGACGCGCTCGAGCGCACCGCCGACCATGGGCGCGCCGAGGCAGCCTACGAACGTGCGCTGGCGCTGGCGCCGGCCGACGCCCGCGCGATCGATCGCCTCGCCAAGGCTCGCCTCGCCACCGGCGATCGCAAGGGCGCGCTCGCGGCGTGGGACCGTGTGCTGGGGAAAGCGCCGACCGCGCGCTCCCGCCGCGCGCGGTTCGATCTCGTGCTCGCGGCCGGCCTGCCCGAGGAGGCGCGGCGTCCGTTCGCCGAGTCGCTCGTCGCAGGCTGGCGCACCGAGGAGCGGCTGGGCGATCTCGCGGCGCTCGCGGCGGCGTACCCGTCGCACGCCGCGGGATCGGAGTGGGAGCGGCTCCTGCGCGCGCTGCTCGATCGCTCGGGCTGGCACGACCTGCCTCTGCTCTCCGCGATGGCCGGACGCACCGCGAACCCCGACGACGCGCTGCTCGATCGCGCGGCGTGGGAGCCCACCCTGCGCGTCGGCGCGACCATCGCGCCCGACGGTGCGGCGTGGCTGCAGGCGCTCTCGGCGTGGGGGCTCGCCGAGCGCCACTTCGACGCCACGCTGTTCGCCGCCGCGGAGGCCGAGAAGGCAGCGGCCGGCTCCCCTGCCCCGTCGTGGGTGGCGCTCGATCGCGCCCGGGCGCGCGCCGGCAAGGGCGACGTCGCGGGCGCCGCGACGGAGCTGGCCGCCTGGTCGGCGAAGCCCGATGGCGATCGCGCGGCCGCCGCCGACGTGCTCCACGCGATCGGCTCACCGCTCGAGTGGGACGTGCGCATCGCCGCGTGGCGGGCGCGTCTCGCCGAGGTCCGCACCGCCGGCGACGAGGCGGCCTACGCCGAGGCGCTCCTGCACGAGGACCGTCGCGACGAGGCGATCGCGGTCCTGCGCGGGCTCGCCGTGCGCGCACTCGACGACGCGGAGGCGATCGGGATCGCCGCCGCCACCGCCGAACGCTGGAAGCTCGCTGCCGTGGCGCGCGACCTCCGCCGCTCCCTCGCCGCCATCCGTCCGCGCGACGGGATCAACCGGGCGGCGCTCGCCCGCGACGAGCGCGACGCGGGCGATCCCGCGGCGGCCGTCTCGACGGCGGCCCAGGTGATCGCCGACCGCGGCGTCGAATCGTCGGCGCGGCGCGAGGCGGGACGGCTGCTCGGCGAGATGGCGCGCGCGAAGGCCGAGGGGGCCTCGCAGGCGATCGTCGCCGCGGCGGGCCGGCCGATCGACGAGCCGCTCGCGCTCGCGCGGTTCTTCGCGAGCGATGATCCACGGCCGCTCGGGGAGGCGCTCGGCTCGCTCTACGCGCCGCGGACCTCGCTGGCGGTGGTCATCGAGCGCGCCGTGCGCGACGGGCATCACGCCGAGGCGGCCGCCTCGCTGCGACGCCTGCGCGCGCTCGGCCTCGACGGCGCCGGCCTCGCGCCGGAGCGGGCCGCGCTGCTCGCGGTGGTCGAGGAGCGCGCCGCGGGCCATCCGTTCGCCGCGCTCGTCGCCGTCGACGACACGGGCGCCGA
>JAJXSP010000546.1 GCA_021784515.1 Myxococcales bacterium
TTCTCGTTGAGCCCTGGCCGGTTCACGAGGGGGGAGCGTCCGCAGCTACTCCCGGAGCTGTCAAACTTCGGGAGTCTCCCCGGCACAGCCGGGGGCTTGCTCGGTTAAGTCAGGCAGTCGCCGGCCACTTCGCACGGCCACCCATTCCCGCATGGGGCGCAGGAACCTCCGCAGCTGCAACTGTCGAGCGGACCTGCGAGGGGTTTCGGGCGACAGCGGCACGCCAGATCGGGCTGCGAATCGATCGGACCACTGTCGGGCGCGGCGCTGCCGATGTCCGGCGGGATCGAAAAATCGGGAGTCTCGTCGTCGCCACAGCCGGCGAGGGCAACGAGAATGATCAGCGCCCAAGGCACGCCGGTAGGTTACCGGGCGGGCGCTGGGCGTTCAATTCGGGGACGAGCGGAGGCTACCGCCGCGGCCCGAAGTGCCGTCCGCGTCGACCGCCGCCGAATGGCTTCGCCGCCGGCTTCGCTCCGCCGGCCGCCTGCCCGGGGCCGCTCCCGTTCGCCGCGGGCTGCGGGGCGCGCGCGTGCTGCGACGGGGCCGTGCCTTCGTGCCGTCGCTGCTGATCGTGCCGCTTCTGCGGCGACGTCGGGCGCGGGTGCTGCGTGCCCTGGCGGTGGTTGCCCTGGCGCTGCTGCTGCCTGGGCGCCGGTGGCGGCTCGCGGCCCATCGCGATCGTCGACGGGAACGGGTGGTCCGTCACCACCGCGACCGCCTGCCGCGTGAGCTTCTCGATGTCGCGCCAGCTCCCGCGCTCGTCCGACTCGATGAACGACATCGCGATGCCCGATGCGCCGGCGCGGGCGGTGCGGCCGATGCGGTGCACGTACGTCTCGGGCACGTCGGGGATCTCGTAGTTGACCACGTGCGAGATGCCCTCGACGTCGATGCCGCGGGCGGCGAGGTCGGTCGCCACCAGCACGCGCGTGGAGCCCTTCTTGAAGTTGCCCAGCGCGCGCTCGCGGGCGCTCTGCGACTTGTTGCCGTGGATCGCCTCGGCGGGGATCCCGGCCTTCGCGAGGTTCTGGACCACCTTGTTGGCGCCGTGCTTGGTGCGCGTGAAGACCAGCACGCGCGTCACCGAGGGATGGCTCAGCACGTGCTCCAGCAGCGCGCGCTTGTCGCCCTTCTCGACGAAGTAGGCCGACTGATCGATCAGCTCCACCGTCGTCGCCGGCGGCGCCACCGCCACCTTCACCGGGTCGCGGAGGATCGCGTCGGCGAGCGACTGGATGTCGGGCGGCATCGTCGCCGAGAAGAACAGCGTCTGGCGCTCCTTCGGCAGCATCCCGATCACGCGGCGCACGTCATGGATGAAGCCCATGTCGAGCATGCGGTCGGCCTCGTCGAGCACGAACACCTCGAGGCGGTCGAGGTGCACGAAGCCCTGCTGCGCGAGGTCGAGCAGCCGGCCCGGCGTGGCGACGAGCACGTCCACCTCGGCGCGCAGCGCGTCCTCCTGCGGCCGCTGCCCGACGCCGCCGAACACCACGGTGTGACGGATCGCCTTGCGCGGAACGCCCTGCACCCGGTGCTGCGGGATGAGGCGCCCGTAGGCGCCGAAGCTCTCGCCGATCTGCGACGCCAGCTCGCGCGTCGGCGTGAGCACCAGCGTGCGGATCGGTCGGCGGCCGGAGCCGGCGGGCATCGCGCCGCGCGGCACCGTCGTGAGCCGCTGCAGGATCGGCAGCGCGAAGGCGGCGGTCTTGCCCGTGCCGGTCTGCGCGCAGCCGAGGAGGTCGCGCCCCTCCAGCACGTGCGGGATCGCCTGGCGCTGGATCGGCGTGGGTTCGGTGTAGCCCTCGGCGCGCACTGCGTCGAGCAGCGGCGGGATGAGCTGAAGTTGTTCGAAGGTCACGCGGGGATCAGGCGTCGCCGTGCTCGGGAGGCTTGGGCTCGCCGGCGCCAGCGCTCGGGCCGATGAGATCCTCGACCGAGACAAGGTCATCCGGCGAGAGGTCGCCCTTCGCGGCGCCCGGTCGGTCGCCCTGGTTGGAGCGTCGCTCCTCTCGACGGGCGGCCTTCTCTTTCTGACGCTGCTGGCGCGCGATCTCCTTCTGGCGCCGCAGCATGCTCTCTTTTCCTCGTGGGGGCATCGGCGTGCACCGTGACGCGGATGGGGCGCCGGGTCAAATGATTCTTGCGTTCCTACAGAGCGTTCGCCTGGAGGTAGGCGCAGGCGCCCTCGTCGCCGCTCTCGCACGCCTTCTTGAGCAGCTGCTTTCCGCGCGGGCGATCGGCGGGGCCGGCCTCTCCCTCCGCGTCCATCACGCCGAGGAGCGCGCACGAGTGGACGTTCCCCGACGAGCAGGCCCGGTCGAACATCGCCGCGGCGCGGGTGGCGTCGCGCGCCACGCCGAGGCCGCTGCGCAGCATCACCGCCAGGTTCGCGCAGCCGGCGACGCTGCCGCCGTCGCAGCCCTTGCCGAACAGCGACGCCGCGCGCTCGTTGTCGCGCAGCACGCCGTCGCCGTTGCCCACCATCACGCCGAGGTTGCTGCACGACTCGGCGTGCTTCATCGCGCAGGCGCCGTCGAGGAGCGTGGCGGCGCGCGCGGCGTCGCGCTCCACGCCGAGCCCCTGCGCGTAGAGCGCGGCGAGGTTGGCGCAGGCGTCGACGTCCCCGCCGTGGCAGCTGCGGTCGAACAGCGGCACCGCGCGCTTCGGATCGGCGCTCAGCCCGTCGCCGCGGACCC
>JAJXSP010000150.1 GCA_021784515.1 Myxococcales bacterium
GCGCAGCGGCCGCGTGCTGCGGATCGCGGTGGATCCCGCGCCGGCGCCGCGCCGCCCGCCGCCGCCGGGGGCCCGGGGCACCACCATCCGGCGATTTGCTCGATAGGCGCCGGACCCCCTGACCGTGCTCTACCCCCAGATCGATTTCGCGACGGCGGTGAAGCTGCGCATCGACCAGGCGGCGGGCCTGGCGTTCCTCTTCGTCCCCATCAATACGATCGCCTACGCGGGCGTGCCGCGTTCGAAGAACAACCAGGTTTCGGGCCTGATGAACCTCGCCCGCAACATGGGCGGCAGCGTCGGGATCGCCGCCATCACCACGCTGGTCGCTCGGCGCGCGCAGCTGCACCAGAACCGGCTGGTGGAATTCATCACGCCGCTCGACCCCGTCTTCGAGCGGCGGCTCGCCGGCCTCGCGGCGACGCTGCACACGCGCGGGCTCGGCGCGGTGGAGGCGATGCGCCGCGCGCAGGCGCTCGTGTACGCGGAGGTCCAGCGCCAGGCGGTGGCGCTCGCCTACATCGATACGATCCACGTGCTCGCCCTCGCCTGCGTGGCGATGGCGCCGTGCGTCCTTTTGCTGCGATCGCCGCCGAAGGGAGCCGCGCCTTGTCGGGGCGCGTCGCCACGCCGTGGATCGAAAGCCCGGACATCGGGATCTCGAGCACCTTTTTTTTAGAATCGCGGGCGAAGAGGCGGGGGTGTTCCGCGCCGCCACGTTCCGAGAAGCCATGAAATGCAGGACCGGTCCCCCTCGACCCTCTCGAGTGCGTGGAAATGCGGAAATGCCGGACTGTCCCCCTACATGCCGCTCGCGAGCACCTTGAACGTGTCGCCGTTGTTCGGCGTCCCGTCGTTGTTGCTGTCCGTGTAATCGAACACGTACCAGCTATCCGGGTAATTGGCCCGGTTGGGCAGCAGCACGTGGGCGTAATGCCACGCGGCCGCCTCCGACCCGAGCCCGCCCGGGCAGGCCCCATAACCGATCAGCGAGAGCGTGCCGTTGTTCGGGTCGGCGACCAGCTCGATGATGAACTGGTCGTGGTGCGGGCTGCAGCTCGCGCCCGCCATCTGCGCCGCCACCGATCCGTCGGCGCGCCGCTTCCAATAGTAATTGATGCCGTCGAGCGCGAAGTAGATCCGTGTCACCTTCTCCATCCCCTCGAGCCACTTCACGACGGTGTTGGCGTAGGGGCCGCCGCCCAGCACGTAGGTGACGCCGCCGCCCGCCAGCGGCTCGCCGGTCTTCTGATCCACCAGCTTCGCGTCGGTCTGCGTGCTCACCTTCACCGCCACGCCCATCGGGCAGATGGCCGTGATCGTCGAGGCCATGACGTCCGCCCCCGCGTCGTCGGACTTGATGTTGTCCCTGATTTCCCACACCAGCGGGTTGTTGCAGAAATTGGGGTAGACCGGGGCCTGGCAGGCCTTTCCGTCGCAGAACTCGCCCTTCTGGCAGTGGACGCCGCAGGCGCCGCAGTCGGTGAGCGTGTTGAGCTGCACGCAGGCGCCGCCGCAGCAGCCGCCGCTTCCGCCGCAGACCGAGCCGCAGGCGCCGCAGTGGTTCGCGTCGTTCTGGAGATCGGCGCAAGCCCCATTGCAGCAGGTGCTGCCCTGAGCGCAGGCAATGCCGCAGGCGCCGCAGTTGGCGGCGTCGGCATGCGTGTCGACGCACTGGCCGCCACAGCAGGTGGCGCCGTTGCCGCAGGCGTTGCCGCAGGCGCCGCAGTTCATAGCGTCGCCGGCGAGGTCCACGCAGCCGCCATTGCAGCAGGCCTGTCCCTGGTCGCACGCCTTGCCGCAGGCGCCGCAGTTCATTGCGTCGCCGGCGAGGTCCACGCAGCCGCCATTGCAGCAGGATTGTCCCTGGTCGCACGCCTTGCCGCAGGCGCCGCAGTTGGCGGCGTCGACGGCCGGGTCGGAGCAGGCGCCGCCGCAGCAGGCGTTGCCCATCGCGCAGGCAATGCCGCAGGAGCCGCAGTTGTTCGGATCGCTCGTCGCGTCGACGCACAGGTTGGCGCAGCAGGTGTCGCTGCCGGCGCACGGATTCTGCTGCCCGCACGGCGCGACGCAGCTGCCGTGATCGCACACCTTGCCGCCGGCGCAATCCATGTCGGCCATGCAGTCGCTGCAGGAGTGGTCGGGGAGGCACTTGCGGCCGCCGCAGTCCTGGTCGCTCCTGCACCCGAGCTGGCAGGTCTGGTCGGGGGCGCAGAACTTCCCCGCCGGGCAGTCGCCGTCGGCGAGGCACGGGACGCAGTGGTGCTGCTTGAGATCGCAGCGCGGCGTCGTGCCCGAGCAGCCGTGGTCATCGACGCAGGCCATGCAACGGTGGCTCGGAAGGTCGCACTGCTGGCCGACCGGGCAGCCGCTCCGGGCGTCGCAGCCCATGGCGCACTGGCCGGCCAGGCAGATCGCGTCCGGCGGGCAATCGACGTCGCGGGTGCAGCCGCCGCACTGCCCGGTATTGGGATCGCACACCGGCTTCGTCGGGTCGGCGCAGTCGGTGTTGGTGGAGCATCCCGCGTTGACCGACGGTGTGCAGGAGGCGCAGGCGAGGGCGGAGAGGAGGAGGAAGCCCGGCTTGTTCATACCGCGCCTGTACACCCGATCGAGGGGCGGCCGCAAGGGCTGCTCGATGGTCGGAAATCAGCGGAAATCCGTCGCTGCGCTGCGAGCGCGAGACCCCAGAGCCGGCGGTCACGAAAGAGCGGACCGGGCGATCACATTGGGTGGGATGCGAACTGGGCGGGGGGCTGGCGGGTGCCTACCTTCCCAGGAGCCGGCTTCAATCCGGTTGGGCGTGGAGGGCGTGATGGAAGGTCGGAACGGGAGCGGCGTGTGCTTCGGGATCCTGCTGCTGCTCGGCGGCGCGACGGGGTGTGACCGGGGGGATGCGACGCCGGCGCGGACGAACAGCGTCCAGGACGACGACGCGGGCCAGTGCGGCCTTTCGGGCGCCGTCTTCACCACCTTCGACGCGACCCAGGGCGGCTGCGTCGACAACTCGCCGGTCGATTGCAACAACTACGAGCCGAAACCGGATGTCTACGTGAGCGGAGGGCCGGGGCCCTCGGCGCTTCCCGACGGCAGCTACTTCTTCGCGGTGCTCACCCCCGGCAGCCAGAACACCGGCTTCATCGACGGCGCGGAGGGGAACCTGAGCGACACCACCGCGGGAGGCACGACCGGAGACCTCGGGAGCGGCGACGCCGTCGCGAACCGCACCTTTACCACGGTGGGCGGCTCGATCGTCTACGGCGGCACGCACGTCAAGGGAACGAGCCCGCAGGGGGAGCCGATCGTGCAGCTATTCCCCTTCGACGACACCGACAACCCGGACGGGGTCTGCATTCTTGCCATTTGCCAATCGGGGGCGACCAGCCCGTGCGACTGCAAGTTCGACGAGTTCAAGGTGCAGAAGGCGCAGCCCGACGGCGGCGTCGACGGCGGCATCACTCAGGACCTGGCCACTCCGTTGGACCTGACCATTCCGCAGGATTTGACCAGTCCGCAGGATTTGACCACTCCGCCGGACCTGACCACTCCGCCGGACGCCTGCCCGCCGCCGCCCGACCCGCCGTTGGTCTGCCCGCCCTGGACGGCGAACTGCGACGGCAACCCGGACAACGGCTGCGAAGTGGACCTCGATAGCGACCCGACCAACTGCGGCGCTTGCGGCCACCTCTGCGCGTGCGGCTCGCGCTGCGTCGAGGGCCAGTGCGTGGCCATGCCGATCTGAAGAGGTGATTTCGCGAAGAGACGAAGGACGCGTCCCGCGTCCCGCGACTAGAAGCGGATCGTCAGCGGCGCTCCGGCCAGCCTCGTGCCTCCTGGAGGCGCAATCCGCGCGATCCGGCCGAAGTCGGGGATCCTCACCGAGGTGCGGCTGAGGTACCGCATCGCGATGCCGACCGCCAGGACCGCGGCCCCGACGCCCAGCGCCGCTCCGCCGGCGACGAGCAGGGTGTGCTGCTCGTCCTGGGCGCTCCGCTGGCGGTCGAGCGACATCGGATCGTTGCCCGTCGCGGTGGTGTCGATGGCGGGGGAGATGAGCATCACGGTGACGCCCGCGACCATCCCCGTGATGCCCAGCGCGTCGACGAGCCCCGCCACGATGCGCGTGCTCTCGTGGCCCATGTTCGCCTCCACCGTCAGCGAGCCGCCCTGCGGCAGCGTGAAGGAGGGCGAGCTCACCAGCCGCGGCCCCTGCACGCTGAAGACGTTGTGGCGATCGACCTGGGCGTCGCACGGGGTGTGGCACACCGGGGTCCACATTCCAATGTCGCCGGCTCCGAGCGCGAGGCCCATCATCGTGGCGCTACGGAACAGGGTCGCCTGCGTGTCGGTGGCCCGGAAGTGGACATCGACCGGATCGGGCGGCTGCGCGTCGGCCCCCATCCCGAAGACCGCTGCTCCGCCCGGCCACACCTGCGTCGCGGCGCCCACGCCGCCGACGGTGACATCGCCGAAGCCGGAGGGCTTCATCTCGCTCCAGGCGAATCGCTTCACGTCGCCCGAGGGCAACTTGAGCGTGAGGTGGTCGCCGGGCACCAGCTCGACGACCTGCCCGCTGTAGATCGAACCGTCGGCGAGCATGACGGTCCGCTGGGCGCCGGGGTCGAGGAGCGCGCCGTCGGCCCGCGCGAGATCCGACCCGCCGAAACCGGCCAGGGCCACGACGCATGCGAGGACGCCGGCCCGCGCGTGGCGCCGTCGCAGGCCGCCTCGCAGCGACGCGACGGGGACGAGGGGCAGGCTGGTGGGGAGGCGGATTTCCATTCGCGGAACGTACCGTATGCGGACGGAGAAGAGAACGTGCTCAAGAGGTGTCTGCGCGCTACTTCCCGCGCCGCCCTCGCCGCCCGTTGCCGGCGAGCTCGAAGCGATAGCCCGCCCCGCGCAGGGTGAGCAGGTGGCGCGGCTCCTCGGCGTCCTCGCCCAGCTTCTCGCGCAGGTGCGCCACCACGTTGTCCACGGTGCGCGCCGAGCCGTCGTGGGTGAGGCCCCACACCTCGCGGAGGAGCTGCGCCCGCGACAGCACGCGCCCCGCGTTGCGGCAGAGGTAGGCGAGCAGGTCGAACTCGAGCTTGGTCAGCTCGACCACCGCGCCGCGCAGCCGCACCTCGCGCGCGGCGAGATCGACCTCCACCTCCCCGAACTCCACCGTCGGTGGCGCCGCGACCGGCGGCTCGGCCGGCCGGGGCGCCGCCCGCCGCAAGAGCGCCGCCACCCGCGCCAGCACCTCGGCGAGGCTGAAGGGCTTGGTCACGTAGTCGTCGGCGCCCAGCCGCAGCGCCGACACCTTGTCCGTCTCCGCGCCGCGCGCCGAGAGCACCAGGATCGGCCCGAGGAACCCGTCGGCCCGCAGCCGCTCGATCACGTCGAAGCCGCTCGCCCCGCGCGCCAGCATCACGTCGAGCACCACCAGGTCGGGCGACTCCCGCTCCGCCGCGACGAGCGCCGAGTCCATGTCGTCGGCGGTCGCCACCTCGTAGCCCTCGAAGGAGAGGTTGGTCTTCAGCCCGAAGACGATCGCGGGGTCGTCCTCCACGACGAGGATCCGTGTCACGCCGCCTCCAGGGTCACGACGAAGCGGCTGCCGCCGCCGGTGCGCGGCTCGACGCGGATCGAGCCCGACTGCGCCTCCACCAACCGGCGCGCGATGGCGAGCCCGAGGCCGCTGCCCGGCTTCTCGCGCGTGCGCTCGTCCTCGCCGCGGAAGAACGGCTGGAAGATCTTGCGACGCAGCGCCAGCGGCACGCCCGGCCCCTCGTCCTCGACGGCGATCGCCACCTTCTGCCCCTCGCGCCAGGCGCGCAGCCACACCGGCTTGCCATCGCCGCCGTACTTGAGCGCGTTGGAGAGCAGGTTGACCAGCACCTGCGTCAGCGCCCGCCGCTCGGCGCGCGCCCGCAGCCCGGCCTCGAGGGAGCAGCGCACCAGCGAGCCCACCTGCACGCTGCCCGCCGCCAGGCCCTGCATCGCCGTCTCGATGATCGGCTCGAGCGGCTCCGGGCCCAGCTCGAAGCGCCGCAGCCCCGACTGGAGCCGCCCGAACTCGAGCACGCCCTCGACCAGCTCGACCAGCCGCGAGGTCTGCGCGTCGAGCAGGTCGAGGCAGCGCTTCGCCTCCGCGGCGTCGGCGCGCCCCAGCCGCAGCGTCTCGACGAGGACGCGGATCCCGGTCAGCGGCGTGCGCAGCTCGTGCGAGACGTTGGAGACGAAGTCGTGCTGGAGGCGCGTCTTGTGCTCGCCGCGCCGCACCAGCAGCCACACGGCGAAGCCGCCGACGATGACCCACATCGCGAAGGCGAGAGTCAGGATGCCGAGCACCACGTCGGAGGTGAAGCGGTGGAGCGCCAGCGAAACGATCCCCGTCGCGGTCAGGGCGAGGCCCGGCACGGCGACGGCAGCGAAGAGGAGGATGTGGACGGCGCGAAACTCGACGAGCTGCGACGGCGAGAAGGGACGCGGCGACATGTCCGACGGCGGTCAGGGGTAGCACCGCCGACCGACGATCGCAAGACCGGCGGCCACGCCTCGGCGAGGCGCTCGCCCGCCCGCTACACGCCGTGCGGGCCGGTGATCGGGCGCACGCCGCGCTCGCCGGCCATGCCGAACCCGAGCAGCAGGTAGGCGACCGCGCCGACGAAGTTCAGCCAGGTCATCCACTCCGACACGCCGCTGGCCAGCGCGATGATCCAGAGGAGGCCGACCCCGATGCCGAGCGAGAAGGGCCCCGCCGTCAGCAGCGCCGACCGCGGGCCGGTGGTGCTGCTCGGCGACCGGATCGCGGGCGCGGCGAGCGAGAGCAGCGCCGCCAAGAAGTCGAGCCACGTGATCCACGCCGGCTGGCCGAACACCAGCCCGAGGACCCACAGCAGCCCCATCCCCAGTCCGAGCCCAATCATCCCTGGACGCATCGCGTCCTCCTTTCCCTCCCCGGGGAGAATCAAAAACCGCGCCGCGGATGCGTCCGGCTTTCCGGCGGATCAGGAGGACGGTCGAGATCGCTGGCGCGCGGCTTCGTAGAGCAGGATCGCGCCCGCGGCGCCGACGTTGAGCGAGGCGACCTGGCCGGCCATCGGGATCCGCACGCGCAGGTCGCAGGTGCGGGCGACGAGCGGGCGCAGCCCCCTGCCCTCCGCGCCGAGGACGATCGCCGTCGGCTGCGTGAAGTCGATGCCCCACGGGTCGACCTCGTCGGGGCCGCCCTCGGCGATCGCGCCCACGGTCCAGATGCCGGCGGCCTTGAGCTGCTCGAGCGCGCGAGTGAGGTTCACGCACTGCGCGATCGGCGTGTGCTCGGTGGCGCCCGCGGAGGCCTTCACCACCGTCGGCGTCACCGGGGCGGCGCGGTCGCGCGGGACGATCAGGCCGTGCGCGCCGAGGACGTGGGCGCTGCGCACCAGCGCGCCGAGGTTCTGCGGGTCCTGCACGCCGTCGAGGACGAGCAGGAGCGGCACCTCGAGCCGCGCGGTGATCGCCGACACCAGCTCCTCGACGTCGAGGTAGCGGAAGTCGCCCGCGACGGCGACCACGCCCTGGTGGAGCGCGCCGCCCGAGAGCGCGTCGAGCTCCTGGCGCGGCCGCGGCGACACCGCGAGCCCCTTTCCGCGCGCCGCTTCGGCGATCGCCTTCAGCGCCGGCGACCGTTCGCCCTCGGCGACGTAGAGCGCGGCCACGTCGCGGCGCGAGCGCAGCAGCTCCTCGACGGGGCGCATTCCGTAGACGAGGCGGCTCATGCTCTCAACCTCTGCTTCGCGTTGTCGTTCCCGTTTTCGTTCCATATGGACAGTGGCTTGCGATTGGGACAATCGTGCAGCGCAGCGGAGGTCATTCTGCGTCGCAGCAGGCCAGTTCATCGAGGAGCGATTGCGCGGCTGCCCGCGGGTCTTGCGCGTCCCGGATCGGGCGGCCCACCACGATTGCGTTCGCGCCGGCGGCGATCGCTTCGGCCGCGCTGGCCGTGCGCTTTTGATCGTCGGTGGACGCGCCCTTCGGGCGGACTCCCGGGGTGATGACGAGGAGGTCGGGGCCGATTACGGCTCGGATGACGGCGACCTCCTTGGGTGAGGCGATGATTCCCGCGCAACCGGCTTGTCGGGCTGCTTGTGCTCGCTTGACGACGAGATCCGGGAGCGACTGGGGGGCCGTGTTCACCTCGGCGAGCTGCTGTGCGTCGAGCGAGGTGAGGACCGTGACGCCGAGGACGGCCGCGTCGCCGCCTTGCCGGGCTCCCTCGACGGCTGCCGCCAGCATCGCCGGACCGCCCGCGGTGTGCACGGTGATCAGCTCGGCGCCCGTCGCCGCGGCGCAGCGGGCGGCGCGGCGCACCGTCTCGGGGATGTCGTGCAGCTTGAGGTCGAGGAAGACGCGCCCGCCGCGCGCGCGGATCGCCTCCACGGCGCGCGGCCCCTCGGTGACGAACAGCTCGAGCCCCACCTTGAAGCGCGTCACGACGCCGCCGAGCTTCGCCTGCAGCGCGAGCGCCTCGTCGAGCGTCGGCACGTCGAGCGCCACGATCAGGCGCTCGTCGCGCCGCGGCGAGGTCACGCGCGCGCCCCTCCCCCGACGGACATCCCCTCGGCGACGAGCGCCCGCACCCGCGCCGCGGCGTCGGCGATCTTCACCTTCTCCATATCGCCGCCGCGCCGCCGCTTCACCTCGACGATCCCTTCGGCCATCCCCTTCTTCCCGACGGTGACGCGCACCGGGATGCCGATCAGGTCGGCGTCCTTGAACTTCACGCCGGGGCGCTCGTCGCGGTCGTCGAGGAGCACGTCCACGCCGGCCGCGGTCAGCTCGCGATACAGCGCGCCGCTCGTCTCGGCCACGTCGGGCTCCTTGCCCGCGGCGACGATCTCAACCTGGAACGGCGCGATCGGCATCGGCCAGACGATGCCGTCGCCGTCGTGGTTCTGCTCGATCGCCGCCGCCGCGATGCGCGTGATGCCGATGCCGTAGCAGCCCATCGGCATCACCGTCTCCTTGCCCTGCGCGTCGAGGAAGGTGCACTTCATCGGCGCCGAGTACTTCGTGCCGAGGAAGAAGACGTGGCCCACCTCGATGCCGCGGAAGGCGCGGTAGTGGCCGTCCTCGCAGCGCGCGCAGGGGTCGCCCTCGGCCGCGGTGCGCAGGTCCACCACCTTCGCGTGCGGCACGTCGCGCCCGAGGTTGAAGCCGCGCACGTGATGGTCGCCCTTGTTGGCGCCGGTGATGCCCTCGGCGAGCGCCGCCACCTCGGGGTCGGCGTAGACCGGGATCGAAAGCCCCTGCGCTCCCGCGAAGCCCACCGGCGCGTGCGTCACGTCGGTGACCATCCGGTCGGTCGCCAGCTCGAGCATCGTCACGCCGAGCGCCGCCTTGAGCTTCACCTCGTTCACGTCGCGGTCGCCGCGCACCAGCGCGACCACGCACTCGCCGTCGGCGACGAAGAGCAGCGTCTTGACGAACTTGTCGAGCGGCTCGCCGAGGAAGCCCGCGACCGCCTCGATCGAACCGACGCCCGGCGTGTGGACCTCCTCGAGCGCGCGCACGGGCGCCGCGGTGGTGACCTTCGGCCGGCGCAGCTCCGCCTTCTCGACGTTGGCGGCGTACTGGCACTGATCGCACGCGACGATCGCGTCCTCCCCCGAGGCGGCCAGCACCTGGAACTCGTGCGACTGGTTGCCGCCGATCGCGCCGGTGTCGGCCTCGACGGCGCGGAACTCGAGCCCGCAGCGCGAGAAGATGCGCGAGTAGGCGTCGAACATGTTCTGGTACTCGCGCGCCGCGTCCTGGTCGTCGGTGTGGAAGGAGTAGGCGTCCTTCATGATGAACTCGCGGCCGCGCATCAGGCCGGCGCGCGGGCGCATCTCGTCGCGGAACTTGTCCTGGATCTGGTAGAGGCAGAGCGGCAGCTGCCGGAACGACTTCACGTCGCGCCGCACCAGGTCGACGATCGCCTCCTCCGCCGTCGGCGACATCGCGAACTCGGCGCCCTTGCGATCCTTGATTCGCAGCAGCTCGGGCCCGTAGGCCTGCCAGCGCCCCGACTCCTGCCACAGCTCCGCCGGGTGGACCATCGGCAGCAGCACCTCCTGCGCCCCGGCGCGGGAAAGCTCCTCGCGCACGATGCGCTCGATCTTCTGCACGACGCGCATGCCGAGCGGGAGGAGCGAGTAGACGCCGGCGGCGAGCTTGCGGATGAAGCCGGCGCGGATCAGGTAGACGTGCGAAGCGACCTGCGCCTCGGCGGGAGCCTCGCGGAGCGTCGGGGCGAGCAGCTGGGAGTAGCGCATGGGCGCGCCTTATATCACGGCCGCGGGCGAAGAGCGGGGAACGGGAACGGGAACGGGGAACGGGAACGGGGAACGGGAACGGGGAACGGGAACGGGAACGGGAACGGGAACGGGAACGGGAACGGGAACGGGAACGCGGGAACGGGAACGGGAACGGGAACGGGAACCCGGGCGTTTCGGGGGCGCGACCGGGCGGCATTCGAAAGCGCCCAAATCGCCCGGGGCGGGGGAAGCCTGGTCGCCGCGCGCGTCGCGAGCGCTCCCGGGCCGACCCGGCGGTCTCCAGCACCGACCCGGCGGTCCCCGGCGTCGTCCGGGCGGTTCCAGACACCGACCGGGCGGTTCCGGACACCGACCCGGCGGTTCCGGACACCGACCGGGCGGTCTCCGACATCGACCGGACGGTCGCGCGCAATTCCGGATCGATCCGTCGCGCCAATTCCGGATCGAAATCCGTAACTTCTCAATAACTAGTCGAGAACTAGTGGCAACAACCGAGTTGAGTGTGGCTCGGGTGTCGATCGGAGCCGGCGTCTGAGGGCGCTCCGCCGCGCCCGCGCGGCGGATGCCAGCCCGAAGCCGAGGCGCCTGTCCGACCGCGTCTGCGCGGGCGGCCAAGGCGCCGTCCGGCGGAGAGCGATACCCGAGCCGCCCGGCATTTGCTGCCACGACTTTTTGAGAAGCTACGAAATCCGGCCCAACTCCGGTGAAGGCGGCTATTCCTTCTCGCCGCCGGCCGACGCCGCGCCGCCGGCCGACGCCGCGGCGGGCGTCTCCTGGGGCTGCGGCAGGGGCCGGGCGCGGCGGCGATCGGGCCGGCGGGGGAGCACCTCGAGCGCCTTTCTGCGGGCCTCGGCGTCGTGGCGACAGGCGGTCATCGCGCGCCCGCGATAGAGGTCGAATGCACGCTCCAGCGCGAGCGCCGGGACCTCGATGGCGGCGAGGCCACGCTTCTTCTCCGCCTTGCGCTTCTCCTTCGTGCGCAGGACGACCTTGAGCCGCTTCACCGCCGTCTCCAGCTCGTCCTTCTCGGTCGCGCCATAGCCCATGTCGGCGAGCACCTTCCGCCGCTTCGGCGCATTGGTGAGGAAGTTCTCCACCGCCCGCAGCACGCCCCGCGGCGACACCGCCACGCGCGCCCCGCGCCCGAGCGCATTCATCGCCTTCACCGAGCGCGTCGAGCGCGCCGCCGCCGTGCCGGCATTCTTGAAGAGCGAAATCAGGGCGTGCGCGTCGAGCACCACCTGCTTGTCCTCGGGCGAGAGCAGCTCGAAGGCGCGCACGTCGTCCGGCAGCTGCGACCGGGCCGCCTCGAGGCGACCGTGGAGCTCGGCGAGCGCGCCGCGGAAGTCGCCGTCCATGCCCTTTTCGGCGAGGAGCGCCGCCGCGTCCGGCTCCGCGTCGGCAAAGACGAGGATCGCCTCCACCGCCGCGTCGATCTGATCGGAGTCGAACTCGGCCCCTTCACCATTGGCGAAATCCTCCTTCGCCTGGGACAGGAACCGGTCCAGCCAATCGGCCTTCGGAATGCTGTAGGGCGAGGCGCCGGACGACGACTTTCGCGACATTGACTTCCTCCCGTTTTCCCGCGTTCTTGTTCCGCTATCACGGAGAGCGATCGGAGCGCAAGTTTTTGCGAGGTCGGGTACTGGTCAAGTTTGCTTGAGAACGCCTCCCCGAGGGCGGGTCGCTGGTGTTCGTACCACAGGCGCGCCTCCTCGAGTTCCGCTGCGGCGCCTGGGTGGAAGTCAATTACCTCCGGCAAAGCCGGAGGCTTGTGATGTGAACCGCCCAAGGCGGTTTGGGTTGGTTAGCCGCTCACGAGCGGCTGCTTCTGGAGAGCCGCTTCCAGCGGCTCAGAT
>JAJXSP010000151.1 GCA_021784515.1 Myxococcales bacterium
TCGCCCCCGCGCCCGCCCGCCGGCGCGCCGCTCGTCGTCGTCGAGGTGGGGCCCGAGCGGCTGCGGGCGGGGCTGGTGGTGGAGCTGGTCGTCGGCCGCGGCGGCGGCGCGCGGCCGCTCGACGTGGCGGGCGCGCTCGCCTCGCTCCGCCGCGTGATCGAGGCGGAATAGCGTGTCGTCGTTGCTCTCGCCCGACGACCTCCGCCACCTGCGCGTGCTCTTCCTCGACGAGGCCGGCGAGCACCTGCAGGCGATCGACGAGGCGCTCGGCGCGCTCGAGGCGGCACCCTCCGACGGCGCGGCGCTCGCGGCGCTGCTGCGCAAGGTGCACACGCTGAAGGGCTCGGCCGGCACGATCGAACTGGACGAGGTGGCGCGCGCGGCGCACGAACTGGAGGACGGCGCGGTGGCGATCCGCGCCTCCGATCGCGCGCCGGGGCGCGACGAGGTGGCCGCGCTCGTCACGGCGAGCGGGCGCCTGCAGCGCGCGATCGACGAGGTGGCGCGCCTGCACGGGCCGCCGGCGCGGCTGACCACGCCGATCGCGGGCCGGCCGTCGGGCGAACGCCGCGCTTCCGACGCGCTCCAGGTGCGCGTCGAAGCGGGGCGGCTCGACGAGCTGGTCGAGGCGGCGGGCGAGCTGGTGCTCGATCGCACGCGCATCGATCGCAACGTGCTCGCCCTCGAGGGCGGCGTGCGCGATCTCGGGCGCGCGCGCGAGGCGCTCGGCCGTGCCCTGGCCGAGGCGGGGATCGCGCTCGAGGCGGTGACGACGGAGATCGACGCCGCGCTGGGCCGCCTGCGCGCCGCCGCCGAGGGGCTGGCCGGCGACGCCGATCACCTCCGCCAGACGGCGCAGATCCTCGACGACGGGCTCAAGCGCGTGCGGATGATGGAGATCGGCCGCCTCTTTTCGCGCCTCGCCGGGCCGGTGCGCGACCTCGGGCGTCGCGCGGGCAAGGAGGTGGAGCTGGTGACGCGCGGCGAGCACACCGCGATCGACAAGGCGATCGTCGAGCGCGTCTCCGATCCGATCCTCCACCTCCTGCGCAACGCCATCGCCCACGGCATCGAGCCGGCCGCGGCGCGGATCGCGGCGGGCAAGCGGCGCGCGGGTCGGCTCGAGCTGTCCGCGCGCTGGCGCGGGGCCGAGCTGCTCGTCGAGGTGGCCGACGACGGCGCCGGCGTGGACGTCGCCGCGGTGCGCGACGCGCTGGTGCGCGCCGGCCGTCTCACCGACGAGGCGGCCGCGCGGTTGAGCGCCGCGCAGGCGGTCGCGGCGATCTTCGAGCCGGGCATCTCGACCCGCATCGAGGCGGACGACCTCGCCGGCCGCGGCGTCGGGCTCGACGCGGTCCGCGAGGAGATCGCGCTGCTCGGCGGCACCGTCTCCTGCGCGTCGGTGCCGGGCGCCGGCACGCGCTTCACGGTGCGCCTGCCGCTCACCTCGACGATCGCCCGCGCGCTGCTGTTCAAGGTGGGTGGCCGCGTCTACGCGGTGCCGTCGGAGAGCGTGCGCGGCCGCGCCAAGCTGCCGCCCGACGCGGTTCGTGCGGCCGAGCGCTCCGGCGTGGAGCAGCCCGCTTTCGCGGGCTTGCCGGAGACGGGCGAGCGCGCGATCCTCGACGGACGCGCGCTGCCGCTCGTGCGCCTGGCCGCGCTGCTCGGCGAGCCGCCGCCGCCGGGCGAGGCGCAGGTGCGCTGGGGCGTGCTGCTCGCGCACGAGGGCGTGGAGTTCGTGGTCACCTGCGACAAGGTTGTCGGCGACCGCCAGATCGTCGTGCAGGGGCTCGGGCCGCTGCTCGCCGCGCTGCCGCTGTACGCCGGCGCCACCATCTCCGGCGCGGGCAAGGTGCAGCTGCTGCTCGACGTGGCCGCGCTCGCGGAGCTGGCCGCGCGACCGGCCTCGCTCGGCGCGCGCCCGCCGGACGCGACGGGCGGCCCGCGGGTGCTGGTGGTGGACGACTCGCGCAGCCTGCGCGAGACGGTGGCGGCGATCCTCGCGCAGGCCGGCTACCGCGTGGAGACCTCGGCCGACGGCGCCGAGGCCCTCGAGCTGCTCCACGACCGCCGCTTCGACGTGCTGCTCACCGACGGCGAGATGCCCGGCCTCGACGGCTACGCGCTCACCGCCGAGGTCCGACGGAGCGAGGCGCTCCGCGCGCTGCCGGTGGTGCTGATGACCTCGCGCGACGCCGAGACGACCGAGCTGCGCGCCCACGCCGCCGGCGCCGACGAGTTCCTCGCCAAGCCGCTCCGGCGCCAGGCGCTCGTCGAGGCGGTGGCAGCCGCGCTCGCGCGCCGCGCCTGAGTCACCTCTTCAGTACACGTCCCACCGCCGCGGCATCCGCAGCTCCTGGAACGCGCGCAGCGCGTAACGGTCGGTCATCCCGGAGATGAAGTCGCACACCGCGCGGTCGAGCCCCTCGTCGGCGCGCGTGCCGCGCGGCCACCACCGCGCCGCGAACTCGTCCCCGTGCTTGCGGTAGTGCTCCCACAGCTCGCCGAGGATCCGCTGCGCCTTCTCGAACTCGCCGTGCACGCGCTCGTCGTCGTAGACGCGTTGGTAGAGGAACTCGCGCAGCGCGGCGAGCGCGCCGAGCACCTCGCCGTCCATCTTGATCGCGCGCTTCTCGTCGAGCTTCGTGGCGTTCACCACGCCGAGCACGAGGGCGCGGATGCGCTCCGAGTGCGTCTCGCCGATCACCTTGCGGATCTCGAGCGGCACGTCGCCGTCGGTGACCAGCCCGGCGCGCTCCGCGTCGTCGAGGTCGTGGTTCGCGTAGGCGATGATGTCGGCCGCGCGCACCACCTGCCCCTCGAGCGTCATCGCGGTGAGGCTCGGCGCGTCGGACAGGATCGGCCCCTTGCCCTTCGAGTGCTTCAGGATGCCGTCGCGCACCTCGAGGGTGAGGTTGAGCCCGGCGCCCTCCTTCTCCAGCTGCTCGACGACGCGCAGGCTCTGCCGCGCGTGATGGAAGCCGCCCGGCACGAGGTGCGCGAGGGCGTACTCGCCGGCGTGGCCGAAGGGCGTGTGGCCGAGGTCGTGGCCGAGCGCGATCACCTCGGCCAGCTCCTCGTTCAGCGCGAGGCAGCGCGCGATCGTCCGCGCGATCTGCGCCACCTCGAGCGTGTGCGTGATGCGCGTGCGGTAGTGGTCGCCCTCCGGCGCGAGGAACACCTGCGTCTTGCCGGCGAGGCGACGAAAGCTGCGGCAGTGCAGCACGCGGTCGCGGTCGCGCTGGAAGGCGGTGCGCATGTCATCGTCGGGCTCGGGCCGCTGCCGCCCCTTCGTCGCCGACGAGAACGTCGCGTGCGGCGACAGCGCCCGCCGCTCCTCCGCCTCCAGCCGTTCCCGGATCGTGCTCATCAGGAGATCTCCATCCCTCGATTATCCCTTATCGCGATCCCGCGCCGCGAGTTGCTGCCCCGGACGCATGCTACCTTCCCTCCACATGCCTCGACGCTCGACGCTGGCCATCGCGGCGCTGGTGCTCGCCGCGGCGCCGGCGCGCGCCGACGACGTCACCGCCGAGTCGATGCCGTCGGACGACGGCGTCCTCGTGGTGGCGCGCACGGTGATCGACGCGCCCGCCGCGCGCGTGGCCGCCATCGTCGGCGACCCCTCCTCGTTCGCCGAGCTGTTCCCCGCCGAGGAAGTGCGCGTGCTCGGCGACAGCGGCGGGGCGCGCATCGTCGCCCTGCGCATGCGCGATCGCTGGGTCGGCGCCTTCACCTGGATCGAGTCGCTGGCGCGCTCCACCGACGGCGCGGCGCTGGTGGTCGAGCGCCGCTCGCTCTCGAGCGAGTTCTACGCCCACCTGCACGCCATCTGGCGCGTGACGCCGCTCTCCGCGGCGCGCTGCGAGGTCACGTACCGCGTGGACATCGCGCTCAAGCACTGGCCGACGTGGATGATCCGCCGCGGCACCGTCGCCGGCGTCGCGGCGGTGGTCGGCCGCCTGCGCACGATGTCCGCCCGCGCGACGGGGCGCTAGAACCGCGCCTGCAGCGTGAGGTTGAAGCCGAGCTGGTCGGGCTTGTTGAACTCGCGGATCTCCGCGCCGTAGTCGATCGAGTTCATGTCGGCGACCTTGGTGAGCACCGTCTGGTTGCCATCGTGGGTGTAGTAGAGGTCGAGGAGCACGGCGAAGTAGTCGAGGAAGTCCTCGCGCACGACGAGCTTCGCGGCGAACACCGGCACCGCGGTGAAGCCCTGGGGGAGGATCGAGTAGTCGCCCTCGTCGCGAACGACGATCGTCGACGAGGAGCAGAGCGAGCCCATCGTGTTGCCGCAGAGCGCCGCGACGTTCGACCCCGCCGGCGGCGCGAACGTCGCCGGGAAGTCGACGCCGATCGTCGGCCCGATCGTGAGCCCGATGCGCTCGAAGAAGTAGTCCATGCCCACCGAGACGAACTTGTCGGCCGAAACCTGCGCGTCTTTCGGAAATGCCTGGAAGGGCACGAGCGAAGGCTGGTTGAGCAGGATGAACTCCAGCGAGCGGTACACCAGGTCGGCCTTGAGCCGGAAATGGCCAGCCTGCGCGCGGAAGTTGATGTCGCCGGCGAACGCGTTCTGCCAGGTCGTCGAGCTCGTGTTGTCCGCGTCCTGCAGCGAGGTCGCGACGTAGGTGAACTCGCTCTGGATCATCCAGTTGAATCCCGGCTTGTAGATCGGCCGCGAGAAGTAGCGGGTCGCGGTCGTGGGATCGTTCTTGTAGAGCGCGTAGTCGAGCGACCCCGACGGATAGACGCCGTGGAAGATGGAGAGCTGGGTCGAGACGCCGGCCGTGTCGACCCGATAGTCCGTGTAGTGCCCGCCCGGACCGAGGACCTCGGTGGGGTACATGTTCTGGTTCGTCCCGCGGTAGAAATAGCCGCCATTGATGTCCCAGCGCAGCCGGTCCTTGATCAAGTCGACCGTTGCGCCGCCGAGGAACGAGTACACCGCCTCCTGCTCGTTGATTTCGGGGTTGTTGTTGAGCAGCAGCGAGGTCTTGAATCCAGCCCACACCTGGTAGCGGTCGGTCGACCATTGCACGCGCGCGCCCGGCGCCGGCGTCGTATTGCCCGATTGCTGCGCGCCCGTCGGCAGGTCGGGGTTGAACTTGAAGAAGATCGGCGAGCCGCCCCAGGAGATGCGGTAGCTGTAGCCGAGGCGCATGCGGTCGGCGCTCATCGGGAAGGCCACCAGCGCGAAGTTCGACTGGTCGGTCCGCGTCTTGTCCGGGTAGTAGGTCAGCTTGATGTAGCTGCCGTCGTCGATCGACTGGAGGGTGATGTCGCTGAACTCGAGGAAGCGGAGCACCAGCGCGCCCTCCGCCTCGAACTGCGATCCGGTGATCTTCTTGTAGAGAACGAGGTGGGTGAGGTTCTCGTAACCGGTATAGCGGGTGTCGTAGTTATCGAAGAACATCAAGCCGAGCGTGCTCGGCTGGCCGATGTGAATCCCAGGCACGCTCGGGTTCGTCTCGCCCGGCTTGACGAGCAGGTTCTCGTCGGTGAGCGTGAAATTCAGGCGGGTATCGACGTAGTCGTTCGCGCGCGCGGCTGCCGGCAGGCAGCAGAGCAGGGCGGCGGCGAGAAGTCGGCGCATCGGCGTGGCTCCTTGAGAAGACGCTTCCTCAGTGAATGGTGATGTCGCTCTGATTGCGGGGATCGATGGGCCAGAAGTTGTACGGGGCCTTCTTGCACGTCCCCTCGACGCACGTGACCGTGGTACCGAGGGGCGTGCAGATCGACTGGTCGTGCCCGCACGTCGTGGGCGGACTGGTCGCTTCGCTCTGGCCGGAGAAATTTCGGAGCATTCCTACGACAGTGAGCTTCTTCGCCTTCGAGTGATCGGAGCCGGGCACCGATCCGTCGATGCGCAGCGGGTCGAACGTGCCGAAGACCTTGCTCGGCAGGGAGATCGAGAACGTGTTGAACGGGTCGCAGTTGGTCGGGTTGCCCATGTCGAGGTTGAACTGGTTGAACTTCTTCCAATCGTCCGAGGTCTGATCGATGGGGCACATCGTGCCGGTGACCGAGACGGTGGCGCCCGCGAGGCGCAGCAGCCTCCGATTGAATTGGTCGCCGCCCGGGCGCTCGCTGGGGCTGATGACGTAGACCGGCGGGACCAGATTCGAGTCCTGGACCTCGGTGTAGTTCTGGATCGGGAAGTTCAGCTCGGTGAACCCGACGAACTTCGAAATGTTGCCGCTCATGTCGGAGATGATCCGGCCAGGCACGATGGCGTCGGGCGGGCGGCCGAAGGCGAAGACGTACAGGTGATTGAAGCCGCCCGTGCCGGTCGCGCCGTGGAACAGGGCGCCGGTGTCGGCGACGACGAAGGCGTTGATGAACACCGAGGAGACGACGAGCTGGCCGCTCTGGTGCTTGAGGCAGTAGCTCCTGGTGGCGTCGACCTGGTCCGGGTCGGGGCCGCAGGTGTCGCCGGCCGGGCAGTCTTTTTCGGTCTTGCAGGGCTTCTCGCAATTGCCCGCCTGGCCGGTCGCCGGATCGAGGCCGCAATACAGCCCGCGAGTGTTGCACTCGGCGTCGGTCGTCGCCTGAGGCGCCCCGACGGTACAACCCTTCTGGACGCGGAACGCCGGATCGGGGCCGTCGAACTCGCTGGCGCGGTTGAAGAAGACGTGCTTGCCGTTGAATGGCGTGCAGTAGAAATCGGTCGCCGGCAACACCTTCGGATCAGGGTCGTAGGGCGTCTGCACGTCCGGGATGGTCGGGTTCGCGAAATAGATCGGAGGCGAGGTGCCGGCGGCGTAGTTGCCAGTGCCGCCATCGTCGCTGTTCGCGGTTTCGACCCAGAGGTTGGCCACGCCGTAGGCTTTCGGGATCGCCACCGTCTGGTCGGTCGCGACGCCGCCCTCGAGGTGAATCCGCATGAGCGGAACTTCATCCTCGTTCTTCCCGCACGCCTCGAGCTGCCCGATCTTGTTCCCCGCGAACGAGATGAAGACGTTCGCGTCGACGTTCTGGGTCCAGGGCTGCCCCTGCGAATCGATCGCCTGGACGTCGATCGTCAGCGAGGTGGGCGCCACCGGCGACGAGGGCGAGCCCAGCTCGTCGGCGGTCGGTTTCTTCATCGTGATCTCATAGGACGACAGCCCGCTCACCGTCGTGGGGATGGTCTCGTTGCACGCGGCGAACGCGAACAGGGACAGTGGGGCCAACCAGATCCCCGGTCGCCCGGGGCGCATCGCTGGGCTCATTGGCTGTGTCCGATCCGGCCGTCGTGGGCTTCGAGCCGGAAGCTGAGGCAGGGCAGCGTGCCGTAGTTGTCGAAGCGCAAGCAATAGGTGTTCGAATCCCCGGTCAGCGAAGGATCCTGGGCGCAAACGTGGCCCGGCCCGCACTGCTGGTCGACCATCGCCTGGCAGGCCGGGTCGATCATCGGGTTGCAGACGCCGGGTATGGGCTGCGGCGCGCAGGCGGTGCAGGTCCGCCGCGGCTCGGTGAGGTCCTGCTGCGCGCTGCAGATGTTCTGGTTGGCCAGCGGCGCGCAGTCCTTCTGCAGGTCGGGATAGTTGTTGGGAATGTCGCGGATGTAGTCGAGCAGCGCGTCGCGCAACGAAATACCGGTGTTGAACTTCGTGGTGTTGTTCTTGAGGACGGTGAACCCCGAGCCGCCGGCGGCGATGTAGTCGTTCACCGCGGCGAGGTACTCCGAGTTCTCCTTCACGGCCCGGCAGAACTCGGGGTGATTGATGCAGTCGTCGCCGATGAGCGGCGGCCCGTCGACCAGGTTGGACGAGAGCCAGCCACCGTCACCGAAGGATGAGTTGAGGGGCGTGCAATGGGCGGCCGGCGTCGGGCGCCAGGGCGAACCGTCGTCGTTCGTGGTCTTGCCGTGGCCGATCAAGGAGAGGGTCGCCGCGTCGTAGGGTCCGCAGGCCACGCTGCGCGAGCAGTCCATCATGAACCAGATTCCCGAGACCTGCGCCTGCGTCTTGCAGCCACGCTGCCCGGAGCGGAGGGCGATGAAATCGAGCATCTGGCCGATCTCGTGGCCCGACAGGTAGACGGTAGTAATCGTGTTGTCGAATGGGAAGACGTTGTACATCTCCTCCAGGTTGAGCGGGCCCGACTCGAAATCAGCGCGGATTCCGAGGGAGTTGGTGAGGCCGAAATCGGCCTCGACGCGCTTGCGGAGCCGCATCGACGCGGCGACGAGATTGCCGAGCTGCGCGTCGCCGCCGTCGGGATCGCTGCGCGACACCTTGGGGCAGGTCGACTGGCTGTTGTCGCAAGGGATGATCGCGTAGTTCTGGGTCAGGTTCAGCTGGGTGTTCATCTGGAGTTGATAGGGCTCCAGGATCCTCGCCATGTCGGCGTCTTCGCGGATCGTGTCGTCGATCGGGATCAACTTATAGGTGTAGGACTTCACGGCGCTGCGCTGGTCGTCGGCCGTGATGGTTTGCGGGTCCTTGCAGGCGGTGGCGACCGGATCCTCGCCGGGCGCGCACGGGTGGGTCGCCACGTGGACGACGAGATCGAGCCGTCCCACGTATTTCGCGAAGGCCCCCGAGTGGCAGAGGATGGTGTGGCCCTCCGGGTTGCCGGCCGCGTCGTAGCGCGGCAAGTCTTTGGGCGGGTTGAGGACGATGTGGAGGTGGCCGCCGAAGATCACGTCGACCCCGTCGACGGCCGCGACCTGGTTCTGATCGACCACGCCCCCCTCGCAGATGCCCGCCTGGGTCGGGGTCGCGCCCGTGCAGGATCCGGTCGTGCAATCGCCGTCGGTCATGCACGACTGCTCGCACAGGCCGCCCATGCAGGTGCCGATGGCGCAATCGCCGTCGGTCTTGCAGGGGCTGTTGCCGGTCGCGGACTGGTTGGTCTGGGCGGCGGCCTCGTCCTCGTCGAGGCCGAGGTGCGAGAGCACGATGAGGAGGTCGACGAACGCGTTGGGGTTGTCCTTGGGGCGCAGCACGTGGATCGCGTCGCGCAGCGCCTGACCCGGCTCGACCGGACGGATGCCGAGCGAGTTGCCGCCCTGGACGATGGTGTCGAGCGACTCCAGGTTGCCCATGCCGATGATGCCGATGCGGAGCCCCTGCGCGTTGACGATGGTGAAGGGCGAGATCAACTGGCTGAGGTGGATCGGCTGCGCCTCGGTGGTGTCGCTCGGATCGGCGAAGAGGTAGTTGGCGGCGAGGATCGGGAAGCCGCCGTACTGCATCTTCATCACCTCGAGGTTGACCGGCCCCTTGTCGAACTCATGGTTGCCGAGCGCCATCGCGGTCACGCCGAGCTTCGTCCACGCCTGCATCTCGACGGCGCCGGTGAAGAGGTTGAAGACGGGCGCGCCCTCGAAGATGTCGCCCGAGTCGACGTGGATCACGCGCTCCGCCTGGGCGCGCTCGCGGGCGACGACCGTCGCGATGCGGGCGGCGCCGCCGACGATGGCGAGATCGCCGTGCGAGGGCAGGAGGCCGAGCCCCTTGTCGATCTGCCCCGGCGCGAACTGGTAGGGGAAGAGCCGCGAGTGGAGGTCCGCCGTGTGGATGACCGTCAGGTGGACGTCCTGGCCGGCGAGGACGGGCTGGGTCGCAGGCGCCTTGGTGCACGCGCCCACGGTCGCCAGCGCGGCGCAGAGCGACCCGCCGACGACACGACGGAGAAAACCTTCATCAAGCATCTGTTCTCCTTCCGGCCGCCTTCCGTATACTCAGCCGCGCCTCATGCTGGCAACGAAAAAGAAGGCTGACGAGCGATCGTCGGGCGAGCGCCCGGCGACGAGAGGAGGCGCCCGGTGAGGCGAGCGAAAATCATCTGCACCCTCGGTCCTGCGACGCAGGGCGCCGAACGGATCGGGCTGCTCATCGACGAGGGCATGGACGCCGCGCGGCTGAACTTCTCGCACGGCGACCACGCCTACCACGCCGACCTGTGCGCGCACGTGCGCTCGGAGGCGCAGCGTCGGGGACGCGCGGTGGCGGTGCTGCAGGACCTCCAGGGGCCCAAGATCCGCGTCGGGCGCATGCGCGACGGCGGCGTCGAGCTGGAGCCCGGGAGCGACTACACGCTGAGCACTCGCGAACGCCTCGGCGACGAGACGTGCGCCTCCACCACCTACGAGGCGCTGCCGCGCGACGTGAAGCCCGGCGACATGATCCTCCTCGACGACGGGATGCTGCAGCTCGAGGTGGACCGGGTCGACGGCACCGAAGTCCACACCCGCGTCGTCGTCGGCGGCGTGCTGAAGGACCACAAGGGGCTCAACCTCCCCGGGGTGAAGGTGTCGGCGCCCGCGCTCTCCGAGAAGGACCGCGTGGACCTCGCCTTCGGCATGCAGCTCGGGGTGGACTTCGTGGCGCTCTCGTTCGTGCGTTCGGCCGACGACGTGCGCGAGGCGCGCCTCCTGATGCGCGCGGCCAGCCCCCGGCGCGTGCCGATCATCGCCAAGATCGAGCGGCCCGAGGCGGTGGAGCGGCTCGAGGAGATCGTCGACGCCGCCGACGGGATCATGGTGGCGCGCGGCGACCTCGGCGTGGAGCTGGGGCCCGAGAAGGTGCCGCTGATCCAGAAGCGCTGCATCGACGCCACCAACGCGCGCGGCAAGCTGGTGATCGTCGCCACCCAGATGCTCGAGTCGATGACCGAGAGCCCGCGCCCGACGCGCGCCGAGGCGAGCGACGTGGCCAACGCGGTGCTCGACGGCACCGACGCGCTGATGCTCTCGGGCGAGACCGCCTCGGGGCGCTACCCGCTGCTCGCGGTGCGCACGATGTCGCAGATCGTGTGCGAGATCGAGGCGAGCCAGCGCTTCCGCGCGCTGACCGGGCAGGCGCCCGCGCTCGACCTCCAGATCTCGACGGCGGCGCTGGCGCACGCGGCGGCGGTGGTGGCGCAGCAGCTCGGGACGCCGGCGATCGCGGTGGTGACGCAGGCGGGCGGCTCGGCGCGGCTGCTCTCCGAGTATCGTCCCGAGGCGCGGATCGTGGCCTTCTCCGACCTGCCCGAGGTGGTGCGGCAGCTCGCGCTCTACTGGGGGGTTTCGCCGGAGCCGGCGCCGCAGGCCGCGAGCACCGACGAGATGATCGACGCGGTGGCGCGGCGGCTCGTCGAGGCGGGCCACGTGAAGAAGGGCGACCTGGCGGTGATCACGATGGGCGTGCCGCTCGGCGCGGGCGAGAAGACGAACCTGCTCAAGCTGCACCGCGTGTGAAGGGCTTGACACGCGGCACGGACCCGGATATACGTCCCCGACCTTGCACGCGAGGATGGCGGAACTGGTAGACGCACTAGCTTGAGGGGCTAGCGGAGCAATCCGTGGGGGTTCGAGTCCCCCTCCTCGCACTACCTGACATCGCAGCGTTTCCCGTCGAAGTACCCCTTCCCGATCTCCGGTTCGACCCTGCGGCCAGACTTCATCGGCCGCGGGGGGTGACGGTGCCTGGGCGGGGCGTCTCGGCTCGATGGGGAGGGCGAGCGCGTCGGCGCCACCCCGCCGACGAAGTCGCTGACACGGAGAGGATTCTCCCTGGTCGCACCTCGCCGCAGCGGGCGCCTCGGCACCCGGCGTCGCGCCGCTCGTTCTTGATCGGGCTTTGGGCGCGCGGCGGCGCCCCGGCGCCAGCCGCTCCCAGGCGGGGCGAGCATCGCGGCGATGGTGTTGGCGAGGTCGTTTTCGCTACTCGTACACCTTCTCCCCTTCCACCTCCGCGCCGTTCGCGTCCCCCTCGTGATCCCGCGCGAGGTCGCGCCGCGCGTGCTCGCGGTACCACTCGTGCGCGACGATCATGCTCATCACCTCGTTGGTTCCGGTCCAGATCGACGCCAGCCCGAGGTCACGCACGATGCGCTCGACGGGGAACACGTCGGTGTAGCCGATGCCGCCCATCACCTGCATCGCGTGCCGGGCCACCTGCTGGCAGCTCTCGGTGACGAACTTCTTCGTCTCGCTCACCAGCCGTCGCGTCGCCGCCGCCGGCACGCCCGCGTCGACGGCGCGCGCGGTGGTGTAGACGAACGCGCGCGACGCGTCGAGGAGCGTCGAGGCCTGCGCGATCTGGAAGCTCACGCCCTCGTACTCGGAGATGACCTTCCCGAACGCCTTGCGCTTCCGCGTGTACGCGCTGGTCATGT
>JAJXSP010000152.1 GCA_021784515.1 Myxococcales bacterium
TGGACCTGTCCGGTGTTCGCCGGTGCCGCTCGTGGCGGCGTGGAGGCCGAGGAGGCGCCCTTCTCGTCGGGCGCCGGGAGGGTGGGGCAGGCGGTCGCTAGCCGATGATGCCGCAGTCGAAGAGGACCTCGACGGAGCGCAGCCGCGGGGTCTTGTTCTTGTCGGTCGTCTGGAGCTGCACCTCGACCTGCAGGTAGCCGTCCTTCACGCCGGCCATCCCGTCGGTGAAGTTGGGCATCAGCACGGCGCCGTTGACGAGGTCCACCGGCGAGCTGCTCTGATCCGGGATCCACGGGCCCCACGTCTGATCCGGCACCGGCGTGTTGCCCGAGCGCGCCTTGATGATGACCTTCGTGTTGAGCGGGATGTCGGCGGCGAACTTGAGCGCCAGCCACTTCGTGTCGGTCACCCCGTTGCCGTCGTCGCAGCCCTTGACCACGTAGTCCCAGTTGCCGGTCGGGCGCGTGAAGTTGCGGAGCCCGTAGCCGGTGAAGTCGGAGTAGGTGTACGGCGACATCGGGATGTGATCCTCGTTCTTGCAGAAGTCGCCCGAGGGGCACTTGTTGTTGCCCTGCGGCGGGCTCTGCAGGTCGGGCGCCGTCATGTTGCCCATCGCGTCCACCTTCGTGCGCTGGATGCCCACCGTGCTGCCCGAGGTGACCATCACGTTGCCGTCGGCGGCGATGTCCACGCCCTTGCCGCCGCCGCCGAACACCGCCACCTGCGCGAACTGCACCTTGGCGCAGATGCCCTGGCCCGGCGAGCACGACTGATCCTGGCCGTTGGGCTGCGGCACCGCCGAGGCCGGCACCTGGTAGAGCGAACCGCCCGCGAAGTAGGCGAAGTAGGAGTTCGCGCTGCGCGAATCGACGGCCACGCCGCTTCCGTCGATGCCCTCGAAGGTCGTCCAGTAGCCCTTGCCGAGATCTTGGAAGTTGCCCTTGCGGTTGGGCGAGTAGCGAGAGGCGGTCCCGCCGAACCAGATGTTCTGGTCGCGGTCGATCCCGATGCCGTACTCGGAGATGCCGAGCGTCGCGCTGCGGGTCACGCCGGTGTTCTTCGTGTTCTTGGTGTCCCAGTAGCAGACGTAGTCCTTGCCCAGCAGCGCCGACCAGCCGATCCCCTGGTTGTCGATCACGAAGCCGTAGAGGCCGCCGTCGTTGAGCGAGGGCGGCACGCACGGGCCGGGCATCTGCACCATGTCCTTGATCAGGCCGGTGGTGCCGTCGACGCGGTTGACCTGGCCCTTCATGTAATTGCCGGCCCAGACGTCCGACGGGCCGAAGTCATTCGCGCCCGGACCGAGGGCGAGCGGCCGGATGACGTCGTCGAGGCCGCCGATGTTGGTCGTCACGAGGATGCACTCGTCGTCGAGGCCGTAGAACTCCTGCGGCATGTTGTTGGTGCAGGGCTTCGCCTTGACGCCGGCGATGTCGTCGGCCTTCCCGTCGCCGTTGCAGTCGCTCTCGATGATGCCGTCGCCGTTGACGTCCTTCGAGGTTTCGATCTTCCCGTTGTGGTTGCGGTCGATGCACTCGGAGATGTCGTTGGCGATCTTCGTCACCGAGCCCTGCGCGCCCTGCTGGTAGACGGAGCGGTTGGCGACCCACATGTCGCCGTTGAAGTCGATCGCGGTGCGCGACGGGTTGTTCTGGTGGCCCGAAATCTGGACCTGCTGGTACGGGCCGCTCGCCTTGCCGGCCTGGCGGTTGGCGAACTGAGGCGAGCTGTCGAAAGCGCAGCAGCCGCTCTTGCCGTCGCAGGCGGCGCTGCTGCCGGTCTTGAGCGAGTTGCAGGTGACGCTGAAGTAGCGCGCCACCTCGCGCACCGTCTTGGTGTCGAACTTCGACACCGTGCCGAGGTCCCACTCGTCCGTGTTGGCGGTCCAGGCGTAGTTGAACGCGGCGTGGGTCTGGTCGAGCACGAGGTAGCCGTTGGCGTCGCGCCCGAGGCCCACGCTGCTCCCGTTCGGGTCGGCGGGCATGTCGCCGGCGAGCGGGAACTTGTGCATCTGCGACGGGTCGAACACCACGTCCTGGCAGTTCGGGTCATTGCCGGCGCCGCACGCCGGGCCGCCGCCTCCGAGGTCCTCGCCGCCGGTGTCCCCGTCCTGGCCGCCGAAGACGAAGCTGAGATCCGGTGACTGGTTGCCGCCTCCGGCGTCGAAGGCGGACCTGCCGCTGTGGTCGCAGCCGGGCGCGGAGAGCGCGAGCGCTGCCGTCGTCGAGAGCAAGAGATGGTGGAATCGCTTCATTGGGCTCCTCCAAGCGTCGGATCGACGCCGCGGCGGAGCGTGAGGATGCCCCCTGACCTTCGCAGCGGTCAAGGAGTAGGCGGGCGTCCTACATCAGAATGCTGGGGCACTCGTAGGCGACTTCGACCGAGCGCAGGCGCGGCGTCTTGTTCTTGTCCGTCGTCTGCAGGTCGGCCTCCACCTCGAGGTAGCCGTCGTTCACCATCAGCATGCCGTTCGCCGCGTTGGGCGTGAGGATGGCGCCGCCGATGAGGTCGATCGGCGAGGCGCTCTGGTCCGGGATCCACTGCCCCCAGGTCTGGTCGGGCGCCGGCGTGTTGCCCGAGCGCGCCTTCACCGTGACCTTGGTGTTGAGCGGGGTGTCGGCCGTGAACTTGATCGAGACCCACTTCGTGTCGCTCGGGACCATCCTGCCCGTGTTGGGGTCCAGCGTCTGGCAGCCCTGGATCACGTAGCTCCAGTCGCCCGTCGGGCGGGTGAAGTTGCGGAGCCCGTAACCGGTGAAGTCGGAGTAGGTGTAGGGCGACAGGCCGCTGTGATCGTCGTTCTGGCAAAGATCGCCGCCCGGACACTTGTTGTTGCCCATCGGCGGGCTCTGCAGGTCGGGCGCCGTCATGTTGCCCATCGCGTCCACCTTGACCCGCTCGATGCCGGGCGTGCTCACGGAGGTCGCGATGACGTTGCCGTCCGAAGAGATGTCGACGCCTTTGCAACTTCCGCCAAACGACGGGACCTGGTTGAAGTGCACGTTGGCGCAGATGCCCTGGCCGGGAACGCAGGTCTGATCCTGCCCCTTGGGCACCGGCACCGCGGAGGCCGGAATCTGGTAGATCTGCGGTCCCGCGTAGTACGCAAAGTAGGTATTGGCACTGCGAGAGTCGACGGCCACGCCGTTCCCGCTGACGCCCTGGAACGTCGTGTAATAGCCCTGCCCGAGATCCATGAAGTTGCCCTTGCGATTGGGCGTGTAGCGGGTCGCATCGCCACCGGCGGTGCCGAACCAGATGTTGCCGTCGCTGTCCTGGCCGATGCCGTACTCCGAGACGGAGAGCGTGGCGTTCCGCGTGACTCCCATGTTCTTGGTGTTCTTGGTGTCCCAGTAACAGGAGTAGTCCTTCGAGAGGAGCGCCGCCCAGCCGATTCCCTGGTTGTCGATCACGAAGCCGTAGAGGCCGCCCACGTTGAGCTGCGGCGGAATGCACGGCTGCGGCATCTGGATCTCTTCCTTGATCATGCCGGTCGTGCCGTCGACGTGATCGATCCGGCCTTTCATGTAGTTCCCCACCCAGACGTCCGACGGGCCGAAGTCCTTGGCGCCGGGGCCGAGCGCGAGCGGGCGGATGACGTCGTCGAAGCCGCCGATGTTGCTGGTCATGAGGACGCACTCGTCGTCGAGGCCGTAGAACTCCTGGGGCATGCCGTTGGTGCAGGGCTTCGCCTTCACGCTGGCGATGTCGTCGGCCTGCCCGTCGCCGTTGCAGTCGGTCTCGATCTCGCCGTCGCCGTTGACATCCTTCGACGTGTCGATCTTGCCGTTGTGGTTGCGGTCGATGCACTCCGAGATGTCGTTGGCGATCTTCGTGACGGAGCCCTGCGCGCCCTGCTGGTAGACGGCGCGGTTGGCGACCCACATGTCGCCGTTGAAGTCGATCGCGGTGCGCGACGGGTTGTGCGAGTGCGAATCCCACTGCACCGCCTGGTACGCGCCGCTCGGCATGCCCGCCTGGCGGTTCAGGAACTGCGGCGTGCTGTCGAGCGCGCAGCAGCCGTTCCCCTTGCCGTCGCAGGCGGCGCTGCTGCCGGTCTTGAGCGAGTTGCAGGTGACGCTGAAGTAGCGCGCCACCTCGCGCACCGTCTTGGTGTCGAACTTCGAGACGGTGCCCTTGCTCCAGTCGTTCGTGTTCGCCGTCCAGGCGTAGTTGAAGGACGCGTGCGTCTGGTCGAGCACGAGGAAGCCGTTGGCGTCGCGCCCGAGGCCGACGCCGGACGCGTTCGGGTCGGCCGGCATGTCGCCCGAGAGCGGGAACTTCTGCATCTGCCCCGGATCGAAGAGCACGTCCTGGCAGCTCGGGTCGGTGTCACCGCAGGCCGTCGGGCCGCCGCCCATCATCGCGAAGTCACCGCCGCCGGAGTTGTCGCCGTCCTGTCCGTTGAAGACGAACGTGAGGTCGGGCGACTGGTTCCCCGGACCACCGAAGTCGGCGGTGGGCACCCATGGGTTGCTCTGGTTGCAGCCGATGGTTGCAGCGAGCGCCGCCGCCGAGGAGAGCAGGAGAGATCGGGATCGTTTCATCGGGTCCTCCATGCGTCACCGCCGACGCTCTGACCGCCGCGGATGATGCACTCTCGCCGTGGCACCGGTCAACTGGCTGCACCACGAGCGCTCCGGACGTGATTCAATGCGGGCTCGCCAACCGACCCCCCAGCAACGGAGCCTTCGCATGTGCGGCGTCATCGGCCTCTGCTACGAGCATCCCCGCGACGACCTCGGACGCATCGCCGCCGAACTGCTGCGGACCCTCGAGTATCGCGGCTACGACTCCACCGGCGCGGCGATCCAGGGCGCGGGCGAGGAGGTGACGCTGCGCAAGGGCGTCGGCGCGCCCTCGACGATGGTGCACACCCTGGGCATCGTGGACCTGCCGGGGCAGATCCTGTGCGGCCAGGTGCGCTGGGCCACCTTCGGCGCGGTCACCGAGGCGAACAGCCAGCCGCACGTCGTGCGCTGCCACCGCTTCCTCTACGGCGCGCATAACGGCAACGTCACCAACTGCGACCAGCTCAAGGCGTGGCTCGCCGGCGAAGGGCACCGCGTGCTCTCCGACAACGACGGCGAGATGGTGGTGCACACCGTCGAGCACTGCTTCGCGCGCGCGCTGGCGGGGCGCGACGAGTCCGATCCCGCCGCCCGACGGGCCGCGATGCGCGAGGCGCTCACCGTCGCCGCGAAGAAGCTCGAGGGCTCCTACGCCGCGGTGAT
Source organism: Myxococcales bacterium (assembly GCA_021784515.1). Classification (GTDB taxonomy): domain Bacteria; phylum Myxococcota_A; class Polyangia; order Palsa-1104; family SHYY01; genus SHYY01. The sequence goes on from JAJXSP010000152.1 coordinate 5,235, forward strand.
CGTCGACCCGGTGAGCCGTGCGTTGTGGGCGGTGAAGCAGGGCTCGAGCCTCTACTTCGGCCTCGGCGCCGACCCCGTCTCGGGCCGCTTCGCCATCGCCTCTTCGGACCTCTCGTCGGTGCTCAAGCTGACCCGCGTCGTGGTGCCGCTGCGCGAGGGCGAGTTCGCCGAGTTCGACGCGCACGGCCACCGCCTCTACGCGATCCGCGACCAGGGCGGCCGCCGCGCGGGGACCCCGATCGAGCGCGCCCCGGTGCGGAGCCGCCTGCGCGCCCAGGACACCGCGCTCAGCCCGCCCTTTTCGACCTTCATGGATCAGGAGATCAGCGCGCAGGAGGCGACCTGCCGCGAGGTGGTGTCGCTGTTCCTCGGCGGCGCCGATCCCTCGCGCGCGCTGCTGCCGTTCCTCGACGCGCACCCCGCCGCCGACCTCGCGCGGATCGACGCGCAGTTCGAGGGGCTGCGCGACCTCACGGACGACGGCGCGCTGCGGGCCGCCTTCCACGCGCTCGCCGACACGCCCGAGGCGCGCGCCCTGGTCGCGCGCGTGCCCTCCGAGCTGGCGGAGCGCGGCGCCGATCCGGCCGCCGACCGCCTGCGCTCGTCGGAGGCGGGCTTCCTCGCCGACCTCCTGCCGATGGCGCGCGCCGCGAGCGACCGCCTCACGGTGCGGCTCCTCGACGCGCTCGTCGATCGCGCCGAGGTGGCGGAGTTCACCACCGCCGTCGAGCGCTTCCTCGACGAGGCGTGCGCGGCGATCGATCGCGGCGGCCGGCTGCTCGCGGTGTGCTGCGGCTCCTCCTACAACGCCGCCCGCGCCGCCGCGCTGTTCATGAACGAGCTGGCGCACGTCGAGCTGACGCCGCTCCTCCCGGGCGAGTTCCGCGAGCGCATCGGGCGCACGTTGCGCGACGGCGACCTCCTCGTCGCGGTGAGCCAGAGCGGCGAGACGAAGGACCTCATCGACGTGATGAACGACGCCATCGCCTCGGGCCGCAAGGTGCGGCGCGTGGCGGTGGTGAACAACGTCAACTCGACGCTCGCCGAGGAGAAGAGCGACCTCGTCATCCCGCTGCGCTGCGGCCCCGAGGTGGCGGTGCCGGCGACGAAGAGCTTCATGAACCAGCTGGTCATCTTCTACTGCCTCGCGCTGCGCCTCGGGATGCGGCGCGCGCCCGCCGGCGATGCGTGGAGCGCCGATCTCGCGCGGCGGATGGAGCGGCTGCCGTCGCTGCCGTCGCTGCTGCGCGTGACGATCGACTCCACCGACGAGGCGATCGAGGAGGCGGCGCAGCTGCTCCACCTGCGCTCGAGCATCCACCTGCTCGCTACGCGCATGAGCGCGCTGGCCCGCGAGGGAGCGCTGAAGATCCGCGAGGTGGTGCTCAACCACGCCGAGGGCTTCGAGGGCTCGGAGTTCAAGCACGGCCCGAACACCATCCTCGGCTGGAACACCATCCTCGGCCCGCGCGAGGCGGACGCGCTCCTGCGCCGCGTCGGCGAGACGATCGACACGCTGGTGCGCGAGGCGGCCGCCGCCGGGCTCGACGGGGGCGCCGCGCACCGCCTGATCCAGGCCACCTGCGACGGCGTGCTGGGCGCGAGCCCCGAGCCGTTCGCGCTCGGCCACGAGGAGCGTGCGCTGTTCGACCGCGCCTTCGACCGCGCCGACCTCCTCTCCCGCCTCTACGCCGACTACCCGCTCATCTACCTCACCGGCCCCGACGAGCGCGACGTCAACCTCACCGTCTCGCAGATCAACACGCACAAGATCCGCGGCGCGATGACGATCGTGATCGCCGAGGAGCACCCCGCGCTGCGCGCCGCCGCCGAGAAGGCGCCCAGCGACAACCCGGGCTACCGCCAGGTCTACGTCACGCTGCCGCGCACCGACGACACGCTCTTCACGGTCTTCTCGGCGACGGTGGTGCTGCAGCGCCTCGCGCTGAGGATGTCGCTGCTCAAGGCGCAGCACCTCGACCGCCTCGGCGTGAAGGACCACGGCGTCCACCCCGACGTGCCGAAGAACGTCAGCAAGTCGATCACCGTCGACTGACGGCGGCGTAGCGCCGCTTCCCCTGCCGCTGCCGCGGACCCCGCCCGGGATTGCGCGGACCCCGCCCGGGACTGCGCGGACCCCGCCGGAGATTGCGCGGACCCCGCCGGGGGCTGCGCGGACCCCGCCGGGAACTGCGCGGACCCCGCCGGAGATTGCGCGGACCCGGCCGGGGACTGCGCGGACCCCGCCGGGGATTACGCGGACCCCGCCGGGGATTGAGCGGACCCCGCCGGGGATTGCGCGGACCCCGCCGGGGATTGCGCGGACTGCGCGGCGTAGTCCTGCGACGCCGCGAGTAGCGGCCCGCCGGGGATCGATCGGCGGCTGGTCATCCAGGAGCCATGACCCCCGATTTCGGGCCCGTTCGGGGGGATCCTACTGCAGCGGCAGCGTCGGCCACGCGCACTGCGATTTGGCCTGGCAGGCGTCCCAGGAAAAGGCATTTCCGCCGCTCTGGACGTAGCGGCCGATCATGTTGAACAGGTAGGTCCCGAGGTCGAAGGGCTGGGTCGGATCGGGCGCCACGAAGCCGTGTTTTCCCTGCGGGCTCAACATGGGAATGATGAAGCCCGAATAGGTGCCGTCTCCCGGGTCCTGGCGCACCAGGCGCAGCGGCGGATCGAGCCGCGGCACGTCGAGCCCGTCGTCGACGGGCACCACCGCCGCCAGGTGCTCCACGTCCATCAGCACCGCGTTTCCCTTGGAGTCGTGATACCGCCCCAGGCGCACCGTCCCCTCCACCGAATAGGTGTCGATCAGCTCCTGATTCTGCGACTTGCCATAGCGCGGATCGTCGCGGTCGTATTCGATGAAGCCGGCCGCGCGCGCCAGGGCGATGCCGTCGGCCACCATCACGCCGGGATCGCCGGCCGAGGGGATCACCAGCACCCGGGTGTGCGTGGTCTCGCCGGTGCCGTAGCTCATCGTGCGCGTGCCGTTCCAATAGGGCGCCCAGTTCATCGGGTCGGCCGTGTCGAGCGCGATCTGCGACAAACCGAGGAAGCGCCGCAGATCGGGCGTGGCGCGGCGCTCCCCGAAGCCGTCGGTGGGCGCCAAAAGCGGCGAGCCCTGCGCGATGGTCTGCCCGGAGTAGACGACGTCCTGCGCGAAGCTCGACACGGTGGCATAGGGCGGGTCGGCCGGCAGCGCGCAGCCCTCGGGCGTCTTGGGCGGCAGTGGGCCATGATAAAGGCTCAGCTCGAGCGGGTCGCCGGCGTCGCAGGAGACGGCGACGCGGAAGGTGCCCGAGGGCTGCACCGCCCCGCAGCGATATTCGCCCGTGGTCTTGTTGGCGAGCACCACCGTGTCGACCGGCTGCATCGCCGGCAGCGGCCCCACGGTGAGCGGCACGTCATTGGTTTCGCCCGAATTGACGCGCATGAGGAGCTTGCCATCCTGGGCGTAGAAAATGGGCCCCAGGGTGCGCAGCACCATGCCATTGCGCACCGCGCTCAGCGTCGAGCGGGTGCCGATCTCGGAGAGCATTCCGCCCGGCACGATCGCCACCACCGTATCGAGCGCCGGCTCCACGCCCGCCGCCACCGCGCCGGTGATTCCACCCAGCGAGCCGCCGAGGACGTGCAGCGGCGCCGCGCCCCCGACGTCGACCACGCCGTCGCCGTCGAAGTCGCCGGCCAGGCCGGGAGCTCCCTTTTGCGCCGGATCGAAGGCCCAATGGGCCGAGCCATCGAAGCCGCGCAGCACGCGGACCAGTTGCATGAGATCGACCATCGTCTGCCGCACCATGTCGCGGGTGTGGAACACGTAGGCGGTCCAATAATCGGCGCCCGAGTCGGGCTGTCCGTCACCGTCCCAGTCCACCGCGCGGCCGTGAAAGAGAAAGTCGCCCAGGCCGCCCAGGCCGGCCTGCTTGAAGTAGCTCTCAATGAGGGCGACTTCGAGCGAAGGCAGCCCGATGCCGTGGCTGGGCGCGTCGAAGCCCAGCGTCGCGATGCCATAGCTGGCGAAGATCCCCGCGAACTCCACCGCGTCGAACTTGCTGCCGCCGTGGCCATGAATGAACACCGCCACCGGGGCGGGCCCTTTTCGATTCTTGGGCACGAAGAGCCAGAAGGGAACGCCCTCGCCGCGCGGCGCGCGCTCGAGATCCCAGACCTGCCGATAAAGGGGGAGAGGGGCGCCGCCGGCGTCGGTGCGGGGGAAGAACTGGGGCGATTGCACCTCGCCGGCGACCACGAAATCCACGTTCTTCATCGTGGCGGCGAAGACGTCGGTCTGGGCCTTGGAGCTGCCGGTGAGCTGGAGCAGCTGCGTGGCGAGCGGCAGGAACTGCGCGATCGGGACAATCTTGGTATTCGTCACGCCGGGGGCGGCGTCGCGCACGTCGTCGAGCTTGGCGATCGTCCCCGGGAAGTCGGCGCCGACGTGGGCGAGCGGGCCGACTCCATAGAGGCCATCCCGGACCTGCTGGTAATCGTGGCGCAGGCTCTGGGTGGTGAAGCTCCAGGTGAAGCCCACGTCGCCCAGCCCGAGGCCATAGCGGCCCAGGCAATCGGGGAGATGGGCGAGGTCCCTGGTCTGCGAATCGTGGTTGATGCCGTCAAAGGGCGAGCGCACCGGGGCGCCGGCGGGCGAGGTGAGCCGGTGCGTGAGGACGACCGCATAGGTGGTCTCCTCGCGCATCGGCATCATCGGCTTCATGATGAGCGTGTTCGTCTCGCGCTCGTAGAACTCGAGCAGCTCCGAGCCCGCCTTTCCATCGCGGGTGTTGGGGTGGTCGAAGACGCCGTCCATGTCGGTGTCCTCGCCCGGATCGAACACGCCGTTGCCATTGACGTCCTCCTCGGTCTCCTCGAACACCAGGGTCTGCAGCGAGGCGCGCGGGTCGGAGTCGTAGATGGTCTGTTGCGCCAGCACCTGCGGATAATTGCCCTGGCCGAGATCGAGCGGCACCGCCTCGCAGAAGCCCGGCGACGAGGGCGACACGTTCAGCACCAGCACGGCGTCGTCCTGGAAGTTCAAGTTGTCATTGCGGTGGCGCTGGAAGATCACCTCGGGATCGATGGGCGCGTCGAAGCTGACCGTGATTGGCGCCAGCGTGCCCCAGCCCGAGAGCTTGTCGAGCTCGGCGCGCGTGGCCTGCTCCCATTGAGTAGGCCCCGCCACGATGCTGGCGTTGAGGCGCCGCAGCGTCGGAGAGGTGGCGTCGTAGCGGGTGGCGAAATCATTGGGCAGCGGGATCTCGGCAAAGGGCTTGTGGAACACGTCGAAGCGCACCATCGGCCCGGTCCCCGTCGCCGCGGGCGCGAGCGCGCTCGGGTCGGAGGAGAGGCAGCCGGCGAGCGGCAACAGCCACAGCGAAGTGCCCGGCAGTGCGGCGAGGATGCTGGAAAGACGATTCAGGCGCATTCGATCTTCTCTCGGCGCTTCGTTTAAAGGCGATAAGAAAGCAGCAGGCGGCCGCCGAGCACGCGGGCCGGGTCGTCGCCGGCGGCGTCGCGGAAGGCGGATCCGGGCAAGAGCACGCCGCCCTCGGCGCCGACGGTGAGCTCGGTGCGGTGGAGCAGCACCCGGTAGCGCACGCCGAGATCGAACTCGGTGCCCCAGAAGTCGCCCGGGACCCCATTCAAGGCATTGCGGGGAACACCGCCGGCGACCTCGGTGTTGAAGGGATCGACGTTCTTGACCGGCGCCACGCCCACGAGGACGCCGCCATAGGCCTCCAGCCCGGTGACCGGGCGCACCCACAGGCGCGGGAAGATCAGCATCGCGTCGGTGACGGAGCCGCGGGTGGGAATGCGCTCGACGCCCGAGGGTGGAAATCCCACCAGCGTCGGGTCCGAGGCGGTGGTCGCGCCGCGCGCCGTCTGCGCCGCCTCGGCGTAGCGAAACATCAATAGACCGGTGGCGAAGTTGGGATCGGTGCGAAAGCCGGCGACCCGCTGGTCGTCGCCGTTTGGATCGCCCGAGGCGTAAAGCAAATCGAGGACGCCGCCGACGCGCTTGGTGGTGACGCTGCCGCGCAGCGCGGCGCCGATTTGAAGCACGTCGTGGCGCGGCTGGTCGGGCGTGGGACCGAGGCTGGTGTCGCCCGTGATGACCGCCCCCTCGGCCTCGATGGCGAGCGTGGCGCTCTTGACCTTTGTCTCGGCGCGCCCGGCCAGGTCGATCACCGTGACGTGGAGGTAGCTGCCGTCGGCCGCGGTCTGGCGGCGGTGGGCGATGAAGAAGCCGCCGTGGGTGGGGCGGTCGTAGCCGGCCTCCGCGGTGGCGATGATTTGAATCGCCTGGTCGCCGGCGAGCAGCATGTCGTCGGCGCGCACCTGCTCGACGGCCACCATCCCGACGATGCGGGCGCTCGTGAGCGGGCCGGTGCCGAGGAAGGCGCGCAGCACGAGGTCGCCGCCGCGCGGGTCGGTGAAGCTGGCCGAGCCGGGCTCCCAGCCGTGGGCGCCGTCGTTGGCGACCAGGCCCATGCCCCAGTGGCTGGTCATGAAGCCGCCGCCGACCTGGAGATAGGGGCCGACGGCGAGGCGCAAGTAGCCTTTGCGCAGCTGCGTGTCGATGGGCGCCTGGTTGGGCATGCCGTCGCCCGCGATGGGCGTGGCGGTCGACCACGAGCCCGTCGGCACGTCGTGCTCGTATTCGGCGAGCAGCGTGAGCTTGCCGCCGAGCGGCTTGATCGTCTCGAGGCGCACGCCGAGGCGGGCCAGCGGCGAGAGCACCGCGCCGGAGTGGTAGACGTTGCCGTCGCGGTCCACCGGGATGTCGCCGACCGCCTCGGCGCGCCCCGCGACCTCGAGCGGGACCTGCAGCGAGAAGCCGCGCC
>JAJXSP010000547.1 GCA_021784515.1 Myxococcales bacterium
AGGCCAGAATTCTGCCGCCATACTGCACGGCGGAACGCAAACCTGACCGCGGATGACGAGCGCCGGGATCCGGTGCGCCCGTCGAGGGGGGCCAGGATTTCCGCGCGGAAGGTGCGTCGCCGCGCGGCTGCCGTCGACGGGGTCGCAACCGGCTACACTCCGCCGCGATGACCACGCAACGCGGTGTCCTCTACCAGGAGCAGCAGCGCTTCCGTCGGCGCTGGCTCTGGGCGACCGTCCTTCTGATGATGGCCGTGCCGGCGTTCCTGGCCAGCTCGGGCGCCTTCCAGGAGAAGGTGCTCGGCCTCGGCCCTCCCGGCCGGCCGTTCGACCGCCACGTGCTCGGCGCGATCCTCGTCGGCGTCGCGATCACCGGCGTGGCGGTGATCTGGGTCGGACTCACCGGGCGGCTCACCACCGAGGTCCATCACGGCTTCGTGCTGGTGCGCTTCTCGCCGCTCATGCGCAAGCCGCAACGCATCGACCTCATCGAGGTGGCGCGGCACGAGGCGGTCACCTATTCGCCGTTGCGCGACTACGGCGGTTGGGGCATCCGCGGCTTCAAGCGCAACCGCGCCTACAACATCGCCGGCGATCGCGGCGTGAAGCTCTACTTCCTCGACGGGCGCCGCCTGCTCATCGGCTCGCAGCGCGCCGACGCGCTGTCCGACGCGATCTCCCGCGCGCGCGCCTGATCACCCTGGAATTCGGAGTCCGCGGGCTTCAGGGTTCGGACTTCGGGCTGCGGAGGGACGCGATGAGCGCTGCTGGGATCGTGCGCCACTCGCTCCGACCTGAAGGCTGAAGCCCGAAGCCCACTCCGAATCCCGGGATCACCACCCCCGCCAGAAGCGCACGGGCCCGACGTCGGCGTGGACGAACTCCGAGTGCGGGTAGTAGCCGACGCCGCCCTGGTGCAGCGACCGCACGAACGACAGCAGCCGTTTCGTCGCCAGCCCCGGCAGGCGGAAGTCGAGCGCGTGGCCGAGCGGGTGCTGCGACTCGCGCGCCACGGCGTGCCCCTTCTTGCGCAGCATGAGGTTGTACTTCGGCGACCGGAAGCCCGACACCACCTCGACGACGACCGACTTGAACTTCGCCGCCGCCTTCATCGCGACGTCGAAGAGGCGCGGGTCCATCGCCGTCGCCTGGTTGGTGAAGTGGCAGCGCAGGAAGCGATCGATCTCCGCCTCTTGCGGGCGGTGCGCGGGATCGACCGGCAGCACCTCGCGCGTCCACACGTTCACGAGCGAGATCGGCCGCTGCGCCTCCGCCGGCGGCTCCTCCTCGCGGTGCACCGCGGGCCGCGCCTGCTTGTCGGCCAGCAGCTTCTCCTTCTTCGACGGCCCGGCCTCGCTCTCGTCGGCGAGCGCGGCGCCGCCGGCGAGGAGCGAGAGGAGCGCGATCAGGCGGACCACGAGGTGATCGTACGGGCCGCCGCCCCGGCGAGCAAACGCCTCGCGACCTCAGCGACGACGGAGCTGCAGGAGCGGCTCGTTCATCGCGCCCGAGCGGAAGCCGCCGAGGTCGAGCGTGACGTAGGTGAAGCCCGCGGCGCGCCCGAGCGCGACGATCTCGCGACGGAGCCCGAGGCCGCGCTCGAGGTCCGAATCTTCCAGCTCGACCCGCGCCACCTGGTCGTGGAAGCGCACGCGCAATTGCCGGAAGCCGAGGTCGTGCAGCCCCTCCTCGAAGCGATCGATGCGCTCGAGGCGCTCCGGCGTGATCGACGTGCCGTAGGGGAAGCGCGACGACAGGCACGCCAGCTGCGGCTTGTCCCACGTCGGCAGGCCGAGGCGCCGCGACACCTCGCGCACCGTCGCCTTGTCCAGCTCCGCCTCGACGAGCGGGTGGCGCGCGCCGCGCTCGCGCGATGCGGTGAGGCCGGGGCGGTGCTCGCCGAGATCGTCGAGGTTGGTGCCGAGCAGCACCTCGGCGAGGCCGAGCCGATCGGCGAGCGGCCGCGCGATCTCCATCAGCTCCGACTTGCAGTGGTAGCAGCGGTCGGTCGGGTTCTGCGCGAAGCCGGGGCGCGAAAGCTCGTGCGACTCGACCACGTCGAGCCCCGCGCCGATCGACGCCGCGAACGCCTCCGCCGCGACCCGCTCGCGCCGCGCCATCGTCGGCGACGCCGCGGTCAGCCCGCGCGCGCGCGGCCCCAGCTCGTCGACCGCGATCTTGAGCACGAGCGCGCTGTCGGCGCCGCCCGAGAAGGCGACGAGCGCCGACCCGTAGCCGCGCACGATCGCCCGCAGGCGTTCCAGCTTCGCGATCGGCTCGTCGAGCGGCTCCATCGCGAGAGCGTGTACCGTGGCCGGGCAACGCGCGCAACCCTCCGCGCGCGCTCTCACGCTCACGCTCACGCTCACGCTCACGCTCACGCTCACGCGCGATCGGATCCGCCTCGCTCCGAAAGACGAGGGACGCGTCCTTTGTTTCTTCGCCCCGCCTTCCCCGGCCCGCAATCGGCCCGATTGCCCGCGAAGAAACGAAGGACCGTCCCCCCAGCGCGTGGAAGACGACCGCGACGTCGCGAGACGTCCCGAAAGACGAGGGACGCGTCCTTTGTTTCTTCGCCCCGTCCTCCCCGGCCCGCAATCGGTCCCATTGCCCGCGAAGAAACGAAGGACCGTCCCCCCAGCGTGTGGAAGACGACCGCGACGTCCCGAAAGACGAGGGAC
>JAJXSP010000153.1 GCA_021784515.1 Myxococcales bacterium
AGGCTGAAGATGTCGGTGTTGAAGTCGTTGGTGTTCTGAAGCTTCTGGTAGAAGCCGGTTACCCGGATCGAGAAGCCCGACGGGAGATCGGCCTCCACCCCGACCGCGCTCTGCCAGGCGCGCTGCGGCCCGAGCTGGAGCGCGTAGGTGTCGATCCCCGGCAGCGGCACCGGGAAGCTCGGCGGCTGCTGGTACAGGCCGGTCCCCGCGTTGACGAACAGGCCGTCCATCAACTTCCAGCGCAGCGTCGCGCGCGGGTCGATTCCGATCAGCGTCACCTGGCGGTCGGCCGCCGTCGGGTCGGCGCCGCAGAAGTCGTTGTTGCCCGTGACGGCGCAGTACACGTCGACGCGCGCGCCGACGGTGATGGCGAGGTGGTGCGAGAACAGGTCGGCGGTGCCCTGGAGGAAGGCGCCGCCGACGAGGCCCTTGCGCGCGCCGCCGAGATCGCCCAGCTCGTCGGGGGCGGAGTTGGCGTCCTGCTTCGAGAAGCTCTGCCCCTCGAACTCGGAGATCTCGCCGTCGGCGCCGGCGGCGAGCGTGAACCAGTCCTGGTGGTAGCGGAGGTTGAGGCGCGCCGAGAGCCCGAGCTTCTGCACGCCCTCGCCGCCGAGGATCGACATCTGATCGACCCCGCCGACGATCGCCGCCTCGAAGTCGAAGCCGCCGTTCCGGTAGCGCTCGCGGATCTGGAGCCGGTGGAACATCACGCGGAAGTTCTCGCCGGGCGCCTGCGTGGGATCGCAGTCGCTGGTGACGCCGGTGCACGGCGCCATCGCGAGGTTGTCGTAGGCGCCGATCGCCTCGACGGTGAGGCCGCGCCAGTCGAGGCGGAGCTGGTAGTCCCAGAAGTCCACCGCGGCGCCGGGGGCGAACAGCCCGATGAGCGGGCTGACGTTGCCGTAGTTGCCGGCGACGACGATGCGCACGTCGCCCGGGAGGCGCGCCTCGGCGAGCGCCTGCACCTCGAGCGGCTTCAGCTCGATCTCGGCGTGCACGCCGTCGCGCGCCTTGCGCGTCTCGGCGTCGACGATGCCGCCCGAGTAGTGGCCGAAGGAGGCGTCGTAGGCGCCGGGGTAGAACTCGACCTGATCGATCAGCCGCGGGTGGACCACGCCGCCGCCGACGAGGAGGTGGAACAGCTCGGGGACGCGCATCCCGTCGAGGAGGAAGCCGCTCGTGCCGGGGCTGTCGCCGCGCACGGTGTACAGCGGCAGGAGCGCCACCGGCTGCGCCACGCCGGGCATCATGCCGACGACGCGGAACGGGTCGCCCAGCGTGCCGGGCAGCTTGTGCAGCTCCTCGTCGCGCAGGATGAAGCGGTCGCCCTGGTGGCGCGCGTCGCCGCGCACGGTGGTCATGTAGCGGCCGCGGGTGTGCGCCGTCGGCAGGAGGCGGTATTCGACGGTCAGCTCGCGCCCGGCCGCGACGTGCTCGACGAGGTGGAGCACCTCGTGGTCGTGAGCGCGCAGCGCGAGCGCGACGTCGCCGGGCGGCAGGCGCAGCTCGAAGCGGCCGGTGTCGTCGGCGACCACCGTCACCCCTGTCGAGGCGGTGATCTCCGCGCCGGGGATCGCGGTGATCGAGCCGCGCTCGAAGACCCGGCCGTGGAGGAGCGTCTCGGGCGGATTGGCCGTCGGTGCGGGCGGCGGATCGGCGAGCGCCGGCGCCGAAAGCGCGAGCAGCAGCGCGACCGCGCGCCTCACCCCGCCACCGCCTCCCGCACCGGAGTGCGCTGCCGGCCGCTCGTCGCGGCGAAGCGGGCGCTCGCCACGAAGGCGGCGGCGGCGGCGATGGCGGCGACGGTGAACAGCGCGCCGCCCCCGAAGCGATCGAAGAGCGTCCCCGCGCCGAACAGCCCGAGCACCGTGCCGAGCGACGCCGTGGCGGCGAGCAGCCCTTGCGCCGCGGTGGCGGAGTCGGCGGTGGCGCGCGCGCGGACGATGCTCACCCCGGCGACCCAGTAGAAACCGAAGGTGATCCCGTGCAGCGGCTGCAGCGCGAGGATGGCCGCGCCCGACGAGAGGTGGCCGATCGCCAGCCACCGCGCCGCGGCGACGGCGGTGGCGATCGCGAGCATGCGCTCGGCGCCGAGCCACGCGAGCAGCCGGCCGCTCGCCGCGAGGAGCAGCACCTCGGCGCCCACGCCCACCGCCCACGCCGCACCGACGAAGCGCCCGTCGAAGCCGAGGCGCGCGAGGTGGAGCGAGTAGCAGCCGTCGTAGGCCGAGCAGGCGATCTGCGCGAGGAGGATGGCGGCGAGGAAGAGGGGCACGTCGGGGGCGCGCAGCAGCGCCGCCCAGTCGCGCAGCACGTTGGTGCGCCGCTCGGTCGGCGGCGCCGGGAGGGCGAAGGCGCTGGCCGCCGCCGCGGCGAGCGCGACGATGGTGGCGACGATCACCGCGCGGTACCCGGCCGCGTCGTAGAGCGCGCCGCCGGTGGCGACGGCGCCGAAAAAGCCGAGCGAGCCGCACAGGCGCAGCCGCCCGTAGCTGCCGCCGCGGAGGCGCGCCTCCTCGACGGCGGTGGCGTCGACGAGCGCGGTGAGCGGGGCGCGGCACAACGCGAACAGCGCGAACACCACGTACAGCGCGAGGCGGCCGGTGCCGACCGCGAGCAGCGCGCCGAAGGCGGCGATCGCCGCGATGCTGGCGCCGCGCAGGATCCAGACGCGTGCGGTGCGGGCGTCGGCGAGCAGCCCGGCGGCGACCGGCACCAGCGCGCCCATGAGCGGCCCGAGCGCGGCGAGGCGGGTGATCTCGCCCGAGGGGAGCCCGAGGCCCGCCAGGTAGAGCGTGAGGTAGGGCCAGTAGAAGCCGAGCGCGGCGAAGAGCGCCAGGTAATAGAGGGAGATGGAGAGCGCCGGGCCCATCAACGAGGGCCGCCATGCTAGCACGCACCCCGGGGCGTCGCCCGTCGGAGGCGCTGTCGCTCGCGAAGCCGACCGCCGTCAGCGAGCGAAGCGCTCGAAGTACCGCTGGAGCTGCTTGGCCGCCGTGCCCCGGTCGGCCTCGAGGCGGTTCGCCACCTTGTGCGAGAGGCGCAGCAGCGCCTCCTGGTCGCGCGGCGGCGCGAAGCCGGAGGCGCCGCTCAGGTGGTAGAAGGCCAGCGGCTTGAGGTAGTTCTCGATCAGCTCGCGCTGGTCGTTCCAGGTGCGCGGCGGGTGGTGGCGGTCCTCCTCGAAGGCGCGCGCGGCGAGGGTGGCGAGATCCGACCACTGCGGCTCGGTGGAAGGGGCCACCGGCGTCGGTGACTGGGTGGCGAGCGCGGCGATCGCGCCCGCCGAGAGGGCCCGGCGGCACTCCTCGGCGTCGACCGAGCCGGGCACCGCGGTGGCGCGCAGCCGCGCGGCGAAGTTGACCAGCTCGCGGAAGTTGCCCTGCCAGGCGTGGTGCCGCACCAGCGCGCGCGCCTCGTCGGTGAGCGCGTCCCACAGCGACACCGTGCGCGCCTCGTCGAGGTAGCGCCCCTTGATCCACGCCGCGAGGTCGGCCTGCCGCTCGCGCAGCGGCGCCAGCTCGACCACCTGCACCGAGAGGCGGAACCACAGGTCGGAGCGGAAGAAGCCGGCGCGCGTCGCCGCCCGCAGGTCGCGGTTGGTGGCGCACACGATCCGCGCGTCGCTGTGCCGGCGCTTGCCCGAGGCGCCGATGCGATCGTAGTAGCCGTCGTCGAGGAAGCGCAGCAGCATCGGCTGGATCTCGAGCGGCAGCTCGCCGATCTCGTCGAGGAAGAGCGTGCCGCCGTCGGCCTGCTCCACCGCGCCGACGATGGTGTGCGTGGCTCCGGTGAAGGCGCCCGCCTCGGCGCCGAACAGCTCGGCGCGCACCAGGCCCTTCTGGAGCGCGCCGCAGTTGAGGACGACGAAGGGGCCGCTGCGCCCGGTGTGGCGGTGGTAGACCTCCGCCAGCTTCTCCTTGCCGCTGCCCGACTCGCCCATGATGAGGAGGCTGCGGATGCCGCGGCGGCCGGCTTCGATCGCCGACGCGTGGGCGCGTCGCATCGCCGGCGAGGCGATCACCATGCCCTCGCTGCGCGACTCCTCCTCGGCGAGGAAGTGCTGGTTCTGGCGCGCCACGTAGCGCCACAGCTCGCCCAGCACCTGGCTCGATGCGTCGTCGTTGGTCTCGAGCGGCTGGAAGTAGAGGTCGCTGCCGTCGGCCAGCGGGACGCGGCCCGGCTCGTCGGGGCGGGCGTCGCGAGGCAGCGCCCCGGAGCGCCACACCCGCACCCGGTCGGGGAGCAAACCGAGCGCGCCGAGCCACTGCTTCACCGCCACGAGGACCGCCTCGGCGAAGTCGGACCGGCCGTGCCAGCGCGCGTCCGGCGGCCCGGCGACCGTGTTGTCGTTCGAGCGCGACAGGGCGAGCAGGAGCGTGAGGGGCTCGGCGCTGGCGACGCGGGTGGTGGCGTCGCGGGGCAGGAGCAGCCAGCTGCCGTTCCGGCTGTGGAGGTCGCGCAGGCAGACCGTCTCGTCCTCCTGCCACGCCAGCAGGTGGTTGCTCGAGACGCGCGGGGAGGTGATCGTGACGAGGCGCGCGGAGGCGGGCAGGTCGTCCGCCCCGTCGCCGTCGATCCTGTCCAGTTCCGGGTGACGCCCGGCGAGGACGGCATCCTCCTCGAGATCGAGCTCGAGCTCGGGAGACCCGTCTGAGAAGCTGAGCAGAATCTTCACACGGTGGTCCTCGGTCGAAGAAACCCGGCGACCGCCGCTAGCATACCGGCTGTTCGTAAGTCAAGCCGAACCAAGAGGCCGGTCGAAAATAGTGCGATTCCGATCGCAGAATGCGATCGCAATCGCAGCTTCCGGACCACCCGAAAACGATCGAACCCCGCGTCGCACAAGGGTTCACAAAATGGCACGGACGATGCTCTTAAGGGGGGAGCGGCAGAAGGGGGGGCGCCCTCCGCCCGCCACGCAGCGATCGACTGCGTGGCGGGCAGAGGGCCTTTTTTTCGTGCCGGCTCCTCCGCGAATTCGCCGCAGGCCTCTCCGACGCCCGCCGAGCGCGATCAGCGCGGCGGCGCGACCTCGTCGGCGGTGACGAACTGCGGCTCGATGTCCACCGGCACGTCGCCGAGCCGGTCGAGCACGCGCTGCACCTCGGGGCGGATCACCGCCAGCCGCGAGAGCATCTCCACCGCCTTCGCCTTGTTCCCCTCCGCCTGGAGCGTCATCAGGTCGTGGGTGAGCTGGGCGACCGCCGCCTTCACCTTTCGGTCTGGACTCCATGGTTGGCATCGCCCGAACAGAAGAGTTCATTGACCACCCGAATGGGGGCCAGCGCGCCGAGCTTGGGATTGCGGAGCTTCTTGTCGATGGGGAGCTTGTCCTCGATCCCCTGCAATTCGGAAGAGAACTTCGAGAGCTTCTTCGTCTCCGCCTCGTCGCGCAGGGTGATGAACGCCTCGAATGCCGCCTTGGCGTTGAACCAGCCGTCCTCGTAGACCTCGTAGGGGCCGAGCGTCGGCTCGATCGCGCCGTCGAGCTCCATCCAGGCGACGTCGGAGGCGTAATAGTCGTTGGACAGGAAGGCCGCCGCGCGCGCCAGGGCGCGCTTCTCGTCGGGCGGCAGGCCGGAGAGATCGACCCGGAGCGGCACGCCGAACGCCCGCGCGTGGACGGGTCGGAAGCCGGTGGATCGCTGTGCGCGAGTCGGGTAAGGTGTGCCCGAGAAAACGCACCAAGGAGGGCCGCCGTGGGTACCGATTCGCCGCGTTCCGTCGCTGAACTGTTCCTCCAGCGTGTCGCCGGCACGCCCGACAACGAGGCCTTCCTCCATCCGGCCGACGACGGGTGGAAGACGCTGACCTGGAAGGAGACGGGCGTGCGCGTGCGCGCCATCGCCAGCGGCCTGCGCGCCCTCGGCCTGCAGAACGAGCAGCGGGTCGCGATCCTCGCCGGCACGCGCCTCGACTGGATCCTCGCCGACCTCGGCATCCTCTGCGCCGGCGGCGCCACCACGACGATCTACCCGTCGAACACCCCCGACGAGTGCGCCTACATCATCAAGGACTCGAACACCGTGATGGTGTTCGCGGAGAACGACGCGCAGGTGGCCAAGCTCGCCGCCAAGCGCGCCGAGCTGCCGCAGCTCAAGCAGGTAATCACCCTCGACGGCAAGGCGAATGACGACGGTTGGGTGATCACGCTCGCGCAGCTCGAGGAGAAGGGGCGCGCGCACGACCAGGCGACGCCGGCGCGCTACGAGGAGATCGCCCGCGCGGTGCGCGCCGACTCGCTCGCGACGCTGATCTACACCTCGGGCACGACGGGCCTGCCCAAGGGCGTCGAGCTGACCCACGACTGCTGGCTCTACGAGGGCCAGTGCATCGAGGAGCTCGGGCTGCTCCGCCCCGAGGACCGCCAGCTCCTCTGGCTGCCGCTCGCGCACAGCTTCGGCAAGGTGCTGGAGGTGGCGCAGTTTCGCATCGGCTTCTCGACGGCGGTGGACGGCCGCATCGACAAGCTGGTCGAGAACCTCGGCCAGGTGAAGCCCACCTTCGTCGCCGCCGTGCCGCGCATCTTCGAGAAGGTGCACAACAAGGTGGTCGCCGGCGCCAAGGAGGGCGGCGGCCTCAAGTGGAAGATCTTCAACTGGGCGTTTTCTGTCGGGCGGCGGGTGTCGAAGCTGCGCCAGCAGCGCCAGGAGCCGGCGGGCCTGCTCGCGCTCCAGTACGCCCTCGCCACCAAGCTGGTCTTCTCGAAGCTGCACGCGCGCTTCGGCGGGCGGCTGAAGTACTTCGTCTCGGGCAGCGCGCCCCTGTCGCGCGACATGGCGGAGTTCTTCCACGCCGCCGGCATCCTCATCCTCGAGGGCTACGGCCTCACCGAGACGAGCGCGGCGACGTTCGTCAACCGCCCCGGCAACTTCAAGTTCGGCACCGTCGGGCCGCCCATGCCCGGCACCGAGGTGAAGATCGCGCCCGAGGACGGCGAGATCCTGATCAAGGGGCGCGGCGTGATGCGCGGCTACCACAACCTCGCCGACGCCACGAAGGACACGCTCACCGAGGAGCGCTGGCTGCGCACCGGCGACATCGGCGAGATCGACGCCGACGGCTTCCTCAAGATCACCGACCGCAAGAAGGACCTCATCAAGACCTCGGGCGGCAAGTACGTCGCGCCCCAGATGCTCGAGGGGCGCTTCAAGGCGATCTGCCCGTTCGTCAGCAACATCCTCGTCCACGGCGACAACCGGAACTTCTGCAGCGCGCTGATCACCCTCGACGAGGAGGCGATCAAGAAGTGGGCGGGCGACAACGGCCTTTCCGGGAAGAGCTACTCCGAGCTGGCCGAGCACCCGCAGGTGCGGGCGCTGATCGAGCCGTTCGTCGACCAGCTCAACCAGGACCTGCCGAGCTACGAGACGATCAAGAAGTTCGCCCTGCTGCCGAAGGACCTGACGCAGGAGGAGGGCGACCTCACGCCGAGCCTGAAGGTGAAGCGCAAGGTCGTCGAAAAGAAGTACAAGCAGATCCTCGACGGGTTCTACTCGCAGTCGATGGTCGCCTGACCACCGCCCGCCTCCCCTTCCTGCCTACTGCACTCCGCAGCTCATCCTGAGGTGGTTCAGCGTGTCGGGGTCGTAGCCCTGCCACGAATCGACCAGCCGCCCGAACCTCCGCCCGAGCAGGCGGCGAGAGCGAGCGAGGCGAGGAGGCTCCCGAGGCTGCGCCTGGTCATGGAGGTCCCTTTCGCCGGTCGAGCGCTGGAGGGCCGCCATGGTGCACCGACGGGCGCCGGCCGACAAGGGGAGCGTGAAACACGTTACAGATCCGCAGCGCCGAGAGCGCGAACGAGGCTGGCACCGCGCGCGCAGCGCCGCCGGGCATGGGGCGCGTCCACGGAAACGTGCGCTGGAAGTCGGTGGCGCAGGACTGCTTGGGCGGCTTCCGCTGCGTCGGCGATCGGCGGGTGGAGATCGGCCGCGTGCAGAAGTTCGGCGAGGCGTGGTTCTGGGGGCCGCGCGGCTCGGTGCACTGGCTCGGCCCGGCGCCGTCACGCGACGAGGCGGAGCGGCGGTGCGAGGAGGACGCGGTGCTGCCGCCGTCGTGATTGAGCTTCCCGGCGCGATGGGGTACGAAGCGGCATGAGCAATCGCGCGCCCGGCGCCACCCGCGTCGGCTGGATCGGCACCGGTGTCATGGGCTCGTCGATGTGCGGGCACCTCCTCGCACGCGGCTACGCAGTGACGCTGCACACCCGCACCCGCGCGCGCGCCGAGCCGCTGCTCGGGCGCGGCGCCGCCTGGGCCGACAGCCCGCGCGCCGTCGCCGCGGCGAGCGACGTGATCTTCACCATGGTCGGCTTCCCGCGCGACGTGCGCGCCTGCGTCCTCGGCGACGACGGCGCGCTCGCCGGCGCCCGCCCCGGCGCGGTCCTCGTCGACATGTCGACGAGCGAGCCCGCGCTCGCCCGCGAGATCGCCGAGGCCGCCGCGAAACGGGACGTGCACGCGCTCGATGCGCCGGTCTCCGGCGGCGACGTGGGCGCGCGCGAGGCGCGGCTCTCCATCATGGTCGGCGGCGACCAGGCCACGCTCGAGGCGGTGCGCCCGCTCCTCGACGTCATGGGCCGCACCGTCGTGCTCCAGGGCGGACCCGGCGCCGGCCAGCACACCAAGATGGTCAACCAGATCCTGATCGCCAGCGGGATGATCGGCGTCTGTGAGGCGCTGCTCTACGGCTTCCGCGCCGGCCTCGACCTCCCCCGCATCCTCGAGTCGGTGGCGAGCGGCGCGGCGGGGAGCTGGTCGCTGTCGAACTACGGCCCGCGGATCATCGCCGGCAACTTCGACCCCGGCTTCTTCGTCGAGCACTTCATCAAGGACATGGCGATCGCGCTCGACGAGTCGCGGCGGATGGGCCTTGCGCTCCCCGGCCTCGCGCTGGCGCAGCAGCTCTACCTCTCGGTGCAGGCCAGCGGCTGGGGTCGCAACGGCACGCACGCCCTGCAGCTCGCGCTCGCGAAGCTGTCGGGGATCGACTGGACGAGGCGAGGCTGATCGACATGCCGCTCACCCACACGCTCGTCACCGCGCCCGGCGCGCAGCCGAAGAAGTGGATGCTGTTCCTGCACGGGCTCCTCGGGCGGGGCGGCAACTGGCGCGGCATCGCGACCAGGCTCGTCGAGGCGCGGCCCGACTGGGGCGCGGTGCTGGTCGACCTGCGCAAGCACGGCGGCTCGCAGCAGGGGTTCCGTCCGCCGCACACCGTCGCTGCCGCCGCCGAGGATCTGGTGACCGCCTCGGGGCTGGTGCCGCAGGGGGCGATCCGCGCGGTGCTCGGCCACAGCTTCGGGGGCAAGGTGGCGCTCGCCTACCTCGCCGAGCGCGCGCACACGATCGAGACGGCGTGGGTGATCGACGCCATGCCGGGCGCCACGCCGGAGGCGGCGGTGAGCGGCTCGACGCGGGGGGTGCTCGCTTTCCTCGAGGGGCTGCCGCCGTCGCTGCCGTCGCGCGAGGATCTGGTCGCGCGCGCCAGGGCGGCCGGCATCGACGACGCGGTCGGGCAGTGGCTCGCCACGAACCTCGTGCGCGAGGGCGAAGGCTTCCGGCTCACCCTCGACCTTGGGGCGATGCGCGAGCTGCACGACGACACCCTCGCCACCGACCTCTGGTCCATCGTCGAGCGGCCGCCCGGCGACGCGACGGTGCACGTCGTGGTCGGCGAGCGCTCGCCGGTGTGGTCGCCCGAGGAGCGCGCGCGGCTGGAGCGGGCGGCGCGCAACACGTCCCGCCTCAAGGTGCACACGCTGCCGGCGGGCCACTGGGTGCACGTCGAGCAGCCGTTCGTGCTCGTCAAGTTGATCGAGCCGAGCCTCTCGCGCTGAATTTTTTTTCGCGTTGTCCGACGCGAAGTTCACGCGATCGTGACGCCGCCGCCCTTCCCTCGCGACGCGAGGCGCATACCTTTCGGCATCCAACCGGGACGAGGGTACAGCGATGCGGTTCTTCGACTACACGCTTGGGGTGGTGATCGTGCTGTCGCACTTCGTGCTGATCGCGCTGCGCGGCGAGGAGCTTCCCGAGTGAGGTGGCCACGTCCTTTCCGTCGCCGCCGGCTGGTCAGCGTGCCGATGCCGCGCCCGTCGCGCATCGAGCGCGCCGCGGCCTGGCTCGCCGAGCGGCTCGAGCTGCCGCGGTGGCGTCGCGAGCTCGCGGAGCGGTTCGCGCGCCTCGAGCAGCTCGGCCACGATCGCCTCGAGCGCAGCCTCGCGCGCGCCCACCACACGCAGCCCGGGCGGGCGGCGCGCTGATCCTCAGCCTCGCGCCAGCCGCTCGCCGATCCCCGACCAGCGCACCAGCCGCCGCCGCGCGCCCTCGACGAGCGCCGAGCGCGCCCCCACCAGCACCACCGAGCGCCGCGCCCGCGTGATCGCCGTGTAGAGGATCTCGCGCGTCGACAGCGGCGTGTCGGCGGCGGGCAGCACCAGCGCCACGTGATCGAACTCCGACCCCTGCGACTTGTGCACCGTCATCGCCCAGGCGAGGCGCAGCTCGGAGCGCAGGGCGTCGAGGTGGAACAGCGCGATCTCTCTCGCGCCCGTCGGTGCGCCCGCCTTCTCCGGCCGCGGGAAGGCCGCCATGAAGTGCCACCGCGCGCCGCGATGCTCGGCCACGCGGAGGATCACGCCCTGGTCGCCGTTCCACAGCCCGCGCCGGTAGTCGTTCGACTGCATCAGCACGGGCTCGCCCGGCAGGAAGGCGGGAGCGCCGAGCGCCTCGGCGCTGCCGTCGGCGCGCGCGGCCTCGAGAGCCCGGCGGTGGAGCTGCGCGCCGATCGCGTCGGCGCCGGTGGGGCGGGCCGCGCCGCGGGTCACGCACAGCACGCGGAAGCGCTCGAAGTGGGCGAGGAGCGCCTCCACGCGGGCGCGATCGCCGTCGCCGAGCGCGCCGCGATCGAGGGTGTAGACGTGGCGCGCGTGCTCGCCCCGCTCGGGCAGCGCCTCGACGCGCTCGCGCCACCAGCGATCGAGGAACGCCTCGCGCGTCTCCTCGCCGTCGCCCTCGAGCAGCTCCACGCCGGCGAAGCGGAGCGCCGCCGCCGAGGCGCACGGCGTGACCGCCGCCTCGGGGTCGCCGTCGAGGAGCAGGTCGGCGCGGCCCGCGTTGACCCGCTGCGCGGCGGCGAGGATGGCGCGCCCCGACGGGTCGGTCGGATCCATCCGATAGCTGCGCGAGAGAAGCACCGCCGCCCCGACGCGCGGATCGGCCGGTCCGGCGGCGGCGCAATCCGACGCGGGCGCGGGCGGGAGCAGCTCGCGCAGCACCGCGCCCACCTCCACCGACGGCAGCTGGTCGGCGTCGCCGAGCAGCACGAGGCGCGCCTCGCCGCGCACCGCGCGCACCAGCTGGTCCATCAGCGCGAGGTCGATCATCGAGGCCTCGTCGACGATCACCACGCGCTCGGCGAGCGGGCTGCCCTCGTCGTGGCGGAAGCGATCGGCCTCGGGCGAGTAGCCGAGCAGGCGATGGAGCGTGCGCGCGCCGGCGCAGCCCCGCAAAAGCTCGTCGTCGGGCGCGGCGCGGACCGGCAGCGCCGACAGCGCGCGACGCACCGACTCGTCGAGCCGGTGGGCGGCCTTCCCCGTCGGCGCGGCGAGCGCGATCGCGCCCGGCGGCACGCCGAGCCGGACGAGCGCGCGCAGCAGCGTCACCACGATCGAGGTCTTCCCGGTGCCCGGCCCGCCCGAGATCACAGCCAGCGGCCGCCCGAGCGCGAGGCGCACCGCGGCCTGCTGCTCGTCGGAGAGCGCCTGCGGCCTGCCCCCGACGAGCGGTGCGCGCGCGAGCACCTCGGCGAGCGCGCGATCGATCGCCTCCGCCTCGGCGACGGCGGGCGAGGCGAGGCGCGCGCCCAGGAGCGCCGCGATCCGCTCCTCGAGCGCGAGCGCGCGCTGGTGGTAGAGCGATCCGCCGTCGAGGACGAGCGGCCGGTCGTCGCCGGGGCGGCCGATCACCGCGCGCGCCTTGTCGCCCGCACGCGCCGCCGCGAGCAGCGCGCGCACGCCGTCGACGTCGGCGGGCGAGGCGCCGAGC
>JAJXSP010000154.1 GCA_021784515.1 Myxococcales bacterium
CGGCCTCGGCGTCCGCGTGACGCCGCCGTCGCGCAAGAAGCACAAGACCGCAAAGAAGGCACCCACGCCTGGGAGGGGCGACGGCACGAACGGCTGAAGCCCGAGCGCCCGCCATCCGAGGCGTTGCGCGTTCCGTCGAAGGCGTTGCCCGATCCATCCGCCCCGTTCGCGCGATCCATTCGAGTCGCTGCGCGATCCATTCGGGTCGTTGCGCGATCCATCCGAGTCGTTGCGCGATCCATCCGAGTCGTTGCGCGATCCATTCGAGTCGCTGCGCGATCCATTCGAGCCATGGCGGCACCGCATCCGGGGCCCGAGCGCGATCGTCCCGAGGCGTAGCGCGATCGTCGCGAAGCCCTGCGCGATCGTTCCGCGGCACTCGGCTCCTTGGCGAAGGGCTGCGGGCGCGTACGGGGACGGGATTGACTCAGCTGCCTGAGCGGGATTCACGCAACTGAGGCAATACCGTCCCCGAATCCCCCGCCGCGCCCTACTCGTCGATGGTAATCAGGCAATCATTCGATAAGACATTTCCCGTTGCCCGTCCCCCTTGAGGCAGGGCGCAGTTGAAGTCGACGGCCACCTCCGCCTGACCATGGGCGGTGACGGCGTGGTGCACGTCCATTCGCGCGCAGAGCGCCCGATCGAGACGAAGGGTGGTGCCATCCGCCATGTCGATGGTCACGACTCCCGTGGATGGCATGCTGGTGTCGACCACCAGCGAGTCACCGTCCGTCCAGCCGAAGAAGGTGACCGTCCGAATCGCCCAGGATCCCTGGCCGAGCTTTTCGACGTTGCAGTAGCAGTTCATGGCGTGCGCCGACCCGCCCACGGGCCCCTTGGGGCTATCGGTCCGATATGCCCAGCGTCCGCTCGCTGTGCAACCGGCGGCGAGCAAGAGGAGCAGCCCCGCGGCGGGGAACGCGCTTGCACTTCGTTGGACCATCTACCGCCCTCCCGGGCCGCGTCCCATGGCATCCATCATGAGCGGTTTCGCGATAGGAGGTTCAAGCCGGGTTCCACGATTCTGGGTGCGTAGTACATTCAACCCGCCTTCCGTCGCGCCTGCGAAGGTAGCACGCGGCGGTCGCTGGGCGGCCGGTGCGCGTAGGAAACGAGTTGGCGTCGAAGCGGTTGACAGCCTACGCGCGGCCGGGGCAAAGGCAATCGCCCGCCCGTGCTGCGACGCGGTGCGGTGGTAGGCTCGACGGCCGTGCGCATCGCCACTGGCCCGGCGCTCCTCGCCCTCCTCGCGCTCGCATCGTGCGTGCGCGGCGGCGGCGCGGATGGGGGCTCCCTCGACGGGGGATCGCGCGATCTCGCGGCGCCGGCGGACTTCGCGCGTCGCTTCGACCTCGCGCTCGCGCCGGCGGACCTCGCGGGCATCGGGCTGTTCGCGCCGCCGATCACCCTGCCCGCGGGCGTGCACCCCTCGTCGGTGGCGCTCGGCGATCTCGACCGTGACGGCCGGCTCGACGCGGTGGTGGCCGATCGCGGCGCCAATGGGGCCAGCGTGTTCCTCGGCGACGGCCGCGGCGGCTTCGCGATGCCCGTCGTGTACAAGGCGGGCGGCGAGCCGATCCACGCGACGATCGCCGACGGCAACGGCCTGCCGTGCGTGCTGCTCGCCGACTTCTCGGGCGGCGTGGACGTGCTCCTCGCGTGGGGCGACGGCACCTTCGCCGGGCCGACCAGCTTTGGCGCCGGCACCGCGCCCGACGCCATCGCCGCCGGCGACTTCAACGGCGACGGCCACACCGACCTCGCGGTCGCCGACTGGGGCGGCGGCGCCACCATCCTCTTCAACAACGGCCACGGCGCCTACCCGAAGAGCGCCTCCGTCGCCACCGGCGCCAACCCGCGCGACATCGTCGCCGCCGACCTCGACGGCGACGGGCGGCTCGACCTCGCCACGCCCTGCTGGCTCGACTCGTCGGTGACGGTGATGCTCGGCGATCGGCACGGCGGCTTTTCTCCCCCGACGGCGTGGCCCGCGCCGATGCGCCCCGAGGCGCTGGTGGCCGGCGACTTCGACGGCGATCAGCGGCTCGACCTCGCGGCGGCGGGAGGCGGCGTGTTGGCGCTCTTTCGCGGCCACGGCGACGGCACCTTCGGCATGCCGTCGGTCGTGCAGGGCGGCGTCGACGTGCGCTCGCTCGTCGCGGCGGACTTCGACGGGGACGGCCACCTCGATCTCGCGCTCGGCGACGAGGGCGAAGGCGGCGCCTCGCGCGTCACCCTGCTGCTCGGCGCCGGCGACGGCACCTTCCCCGCGACGCCGGGGTTCGACGCGCCGGGCGGCATCGAGGGCCTCGCCGTGGGCGACCTCGACCGCGACGGCCGCCCCGACCTGGCGATCGCCAGCTGGCGCTCCGGCCAGCTCACCGTCCTGCTCAACCGCGGCGGCGCGCTGCGGGATCGCTGACGCCGTCCGTCGCGGCGATCGGCGCGGCGGCGACGGCGGCGGCGAGCGCGGCGATGCATAGGAAGTAGTAGTTGCAGAATGCCTGCTTGTTGAACGCGAAGAACGCCAGCAGCGCGAGCGCCGAGGCGGCGGCGAACCCGGCCGCGGTGCGCGCGCCGCGCGCGAGGCCGAGCACCGTCGCCGGCAGCGCCGCGGCAAATCCGACGACCGACGGCAAGCGCGGCCCGCCGATCGAGGCGACGAAGGCGAGCAACGACAGCGCGTCGGGGCGGAACGGCGAGTAGAGCTGGAGCAGCCCCACGCTCCATACGAAGGCGCGCGGGGCCCACAGCAGGAAGGGCAGGGTGATGGCCGCCGCCACGAGCAGCGCGCGCAGCCCGTCGCGCCATCGACCGTGAAGGAGCAGCGCCGCCGCCGGCGCGACGACGAGGATGGAGTACTGCTTCGAGGCGAGCAGGGCCCCGAGCGCGAGCGGCAGGAGGCGGGGCGCCCGGAGCGCGGCGAACACCGTCGCCGAGAGCGCCAGCGCGGCGACGGGATCGGTCCAGCCGTGCTCGAGGACGTAGAAGCCGCGCGGCGTGAACAGGAGCAGCGCGGCGGCGAGCGGCGCGACGCGGCCCGGGCGCGAGAAGGCGACGAGCGCGCCCGAGAGCGTCATCGCGGCGAGGAACGAGAGGCGGTAGTCGCCGGCGAGGTGGCCGGGCAGCGCCACGAGGAGATCGAGCGGCGGGTAGCAGTAGCCGAAGTTGAGGCGCCCGCCGGCGAGCTGCTCGGGCCCGTACATCACCGTCGAGGAGTAGATGTTGCGGAAGGTGAGCGCGTAGGGGTTCGCGCCGCGCAGCAGCGCATCGAGGCTCTCGCGGTGGATCGCGAAGACGTCGATGTGCGGCGACGGCGAGGTCCGCAGGAGCCACACGCCGAGCGCCGCGTGGAGCGCGAGCAGCGACGGCACGGCGAGCCGGCGCAGGCGTGGCGGCCCGAGCGCGATCGCGGCCACGAGCGCGCCCGCGGCGACGATGCCGAGGTGGAAGGGGCGCAGCGTCGCCGGGTCGAGGAAGGGGGCGGCGGCGCCGGGCGGCTTCCAGAAGTGCTCGCCGAGCTCGATCGCCAGGGCGGCCGAGAGCACCGCCACGAGCGGCCGCTCGCCGTCGAGGAACCCGAGGCGCGCCGGCGCCGCCACGCCGACCGCGGCGAGGGCGATGGCGGC
This sequence comes from Myxococcales bacterium, assembly GCA_021784515.1. Classification (GTDB taxonomy): domain Bacteria; phylum Myxococcota_A; class Polyangia; order Palsa-1104; family SHYY01; genus SHYY01. The sequence goes on from JAJXSP010000154.1 coordinate 3,633, forward strand.
GCACAGCCAAACGATCGCCGACGGGTGGACGTGGCCGCTGGCCACTTCGAGCGCGTGGCCGAGGGCGACGGCGGAGAGCGCGAGGGCGGCGGCGGAGACGCGCGTGCGCGGCGGCAGCGTGGCGACGGACAAGCGCGCGCAGTATAGCCGCGCGGGCGGCGGCTGTGCGTGCCGCTCCGACCACGCCAAACAGGAGAGCGTGCGGTACGGCTTCGATTACGCCCGCAGCGCGCCGGTCACGGGGCTGCCCATCGTGCCCAGCTTCGGAATGCGGGCCGATTTCTGATCAGTACAGTTTTCCGAGGACGAGCTGCGGGTCGGGGTAGGTGCGCAGCGCGCGCTCGCGGTCGGCCTCGGCCACCACGCCGGGCAGGTCGTGCGTCGCCGGCCGCTCCCACGAGAGCTGGAAATGGACGTGCGGCGGCCAGCCTCCGTTCTCCAGGGCGGTGCCGACGCGGCCGATCACCTCGCCGGCGCGCACCGGGGCGCCCTCGCGCTTTCCCGGCAGCGAATCGCGCGACAGGTGGCCGTGCAGCGCCCACAGCGGCACGCCGTCGAGCTCGTGGCGCGTGATCACCACCGGGCCGTAGTCGCCGGGCGCCGTGTTCTCGCCGAAACAGTACAGCTCGCCGTCGGCGAACGCGTGCACCGGCTCGCCCGGCGGCGCCATCAAGTCGATCCCCATGTGGATGTCGCGCACGCCGCCGAAGATGGCCGTGTTGTACAGGCCGGCGCGCTTCTCGTCGTAGCGGCCGACGCCGTAGCGGGTGCGGAGGAGCAGCGCGGGATCGGGGCGCGTGAAGTCGAAGACCGTGTAATCGGGCGGCAGGCGAATCACCGGGTGGAAATGGTGCCTGGCGAGGTCGACCATCGCGCGACGCTACCACGCGGGCGACGGGCGCGAGCGCGCGGGCGCAGCTTTGCGATCTTCAAACACCGTCCTCGTCGTGGTACGAACGCTTCGTGCCCAAGGTGGCGATCACCCTCCGCGTCAACGGCGACCTCCATGAGGTGATGGTCGCGCCCCACCGCACCCTCGACGAGGTGCTGCGCGACGAGCTCGGCCTCATCGGTACCAAGGTCGGCTGCCGCACCGGCGACTGCGGCGCCTGCACCGTGCTCCTCGACGGCAAGGCGGTCTCGTCCTGCCTCACGCTGGCGGTCGAGGCGGCGGGGCGCGAGATCCTCACCATCGAGGGGCTCGCGCCGGGCGGCGAGGAGCTGCACCCGCTGCAGCGCGCCTTCGTCGAGCACGGCGCGGTCCAGTGCGGCTACTGCACGCCGGGGATGATCCTCGCCGCGCGCCACCTCCTCGACAAGAACCCGACGCCGACGCACGAGGAGATCCGGCGCGCGCTCTCGGGCAACCTCTGCCGCTGCACCGGCTACGCGAAGATCGTGGACGCGATCGCCGCCGTCGCCGAGAAGAACCGGTCGTAGGAGCCGCCGTGGCGCTGCCCCGCTTCGAGTACCTCTCACCCGGCACCCTCGACGAGGCGTGCGCGCTGCTCGCCGAGCACGGCGCCGACGCGCGGCCGATGGCCGGCGGCACCGACCTCCTTTTGCGCATGGGGCGAACCGGGCGCGCGCCGTCGTTCGTCGTCGGGCTGCGCCGCGTGCCGGGCCTCGCGGACGTGCGCTTCGATCGCGAGCACGGGCTGTCGATCGGCGCGCTCGCCAGCCTCGCCACCGTCGCCGCGCACCCGGACGTGATTCGGCACTACCCGGCGCTCGCGCAGGCCGCCGCCGCCACCGCGACCGTTCAGATCCGCAACATGGGGACGGTGGCGGGCAACCTGTGCAACGCCTCGCCCTCGGCCGACACCGCGCCGCCGCTGCTCGCGCACGGCGCCGAGGTGCTGCTCCACCGACGGGAGGGCGAGCGGAGGCTGTCGCTCTCGCGATTCTTCCGCGGGCCGGGACGAAACGCGCTCGAGCCGGGCGAATTGCTGCGCGAGATCCATTTGCCGCCGCCGGGAGAGCGCACCGGCTCCGACTATCAACGCATCTCGCAGCGCAGCCAGGTGGATATCGCCGCCGCGTCGGTGGCGGCGCGCGTGGCGCTCGACGAGGAGGGCATCTGCCGCTCGGCGCGCCTCGCGCTGGGCGCGGTGGCGCCGACGCCGCTGCTCGTCGACGAGGCGGCGGCGCTCCTCGAGGGGCGGCCGATCACCGACGAGCAGGTGGCCGCCGCAGCCGCGCTCGCGGTGCGGGCCGCCCGGCCGATCTCCGACGTGCGCGCCTCGGCCGCGTGGCGCAAGAAGGTGATTGGCGTGCTCGCCGCGCGGGCGCTCCGCGCGGCCGTGGAAAAGGCGCTCGCGCAATGAGCCAGAATCACCGCTACGTCGGTCGCAGCCTGCCTCGCCTCGACGGGCCGGCCAAGGTCACCGGCCGCGCGCGCTACGCGGGCGACCTCTCGCTGCCGGGGATGCTGCACGGAAAGTTGCTGCGCAGCCCGGTGCCGCACGCGCGAATCGTGAACATCGATGTTTCGCGCGCCGCCGCGCTGCCGGGAGTGAAGGCGGTCATCACGGGGCGCGACACGCCGGGGATCAAATACGGCAATTGGCGCCTCATGCCCGAGACGCAGGACGAGACGCCGCTTGCCATCGACAAGGTGCGCTTCATCGGCGACGAGGTGGCGGCCGTGGCGGCGCTGGACCTCGACACCGCCGAGGAGGCGGTGCGCCTGATCCGCGTCGAGTACGAGGAGCTTCCGGCGGTGTTCGACGTCGCCGCCGCGCTCGCCGACGGCGCGCCCCTGGTCCACGACGAGGGCAAGCTCACCTCGAACGTCAGCCTCGATCGGAAGATCGATTACGGCGATCTCGACGCCGCGTTCGCCGCCGCCGATTACGTCCGCGAGGACCGCTTCACGCTGCCGCCGGTCTCGCACGCCTATCTCGAGCCCTGCGCCTGCCTCGCCGAGGCGGACCTCGAGGGGCGAATCACGATCTGGACCTCGACGCAGACTCCCTACATCGTGCAGTGCCTGCTCGCCTCGACGCTGGGCCTGCGCGAGAACGACGTCCGCGTGGTGAAGCCGTTCGTCGGCGGCGGCTTCGGCGGCAAGATGGAATTGCGGCCGTGGGAGTTCTGCGCCGCATTCCTCGCCCGCAAGACCGGGCGCCCGGTCCGATTCGCGCTGACTCGGGAGGAGGAGTTGGCCACCGGCCGGCGGCGCCACCCGATGCGGATTCGCTCGAAGGTGGCATTCCGCAAGGACGGCACGCTGCTCGGCAAGGAGTTCGAGGTCTACCTCGACGGCGGCGCCTACAATTCGATGGGGCCGACGGCCACCTTCCTGTGTGGCAACTTCGGGGCGATGCTCTATCGCTATCCGGCCTATCGCTATCGGGGATATCACGTCTACACCAACAATCCCCCCGCCGGCGCGATGCGCGGCTTCGGCGCCCCGCAGGCGCTGTTCGCCGCCGAGAGCCAGATGAACATCGCGGCCGCCGAACTGGGGATCGATCCCATCGAGTTGCGGCTCAAGAATGCGATGGTCGAGGGCGACGAGATCCCCGGCGTCGCCACCGTCTCCTCCTGTGGATTCGTCGAGAGCCTGGAGCAGGTCGCGGCGATGACCGGCTGGAAGGAGAAAAAGGGGAAACTGCCGCCAGGGCAGGGCATCGGCGTCGGCTGCTACAGCTTCATTTCGGGCGGCGTCTTCAATTGGTTCAATACCCAGTACGAGTTCGCCGCCGTCGAGGTGGAGGCGTACGACGACGGCACGCTGCATTTGAAGACGATGGCCTCCGACATCGGGCAGGGCTGCGACACGGTGCTGCGGCAGATCCTCGCCGAGGAGACCGGCGTATCGATCGAGCGCATCCGACTCACCGCCGGCGACACCGGCGCCACGCCGAAGGCCGATCTCGGGACGTGGGGCAGCCGCGTGACGCTGATGGCGGGCAACGCGGTCATCAACGCGGTGCGGTCGATCAAGGACCAGCTCGCCGGGGTCATCGCGGCGCGCTTCGACCTCAATGTCATTCACGAGGTGGCATTCGCCGACGATCGCGTGTTCGCCAAGGCGCGCCCCGACCGCGGGCTCTCCTTCGGCGAGGCGGTGCGGATGGCGACGCGCGCCAACCGTGGGCGCGCGCTCGTCGGGCGCGCCGGTTACACGCCGCGCAACAAGGGACTGGTCACCCCCGCGTTCTCGTTCGGCGCGCAGGTGGCGGAGGTGCGGGTGGACGTCGAGACCGGCGTCGTCCGGGTCGAGAAGGTGACCACCGCCCACGACTGCGGGACGGTGGTGAACCCGATGGCCGTCGAAGGCCAGCTCGAGGGCTCGATCCACATGGGGCTCGGCTACGCGCTGTGCGAGGAGCTGAAGATGGAGGGCGGGCGCACCCTCACCTCGAGCCTCCTCGACTACAAGATCGCCGCCGCCGAGGACATGCCGCCGAGCGAGTCGATCTGCGTCCCCACCTTCGAGGCCGAGGGGCCATTCGGCGCCAAGGAGGCGGGCGAGGGGCTGGCCTCACCGACGGCGCCGGCGATCGCGGACGCGGTCCACGACGCCACCGGCTTCCGCGCGTTCGACCTGCCCATCACCCCCGAGAAGATCCTGCGGGGCATGGGCCGCCTCGACGAATAGCTCCCCGCGCGGATGTTTTGAACGGTTCCCCGATCGCCGCCGCTCCCGTTCCCGTTCCCGTTCCCGTTCCCGACGAAATCGTGCCACTTGGCACGGTTTGCCGCGTTGCCATTCCCGTCCCGTTCCCGTTCCCGTTCCGGCTCCACTCCTGACGAAATCGTGCCACTTGGCACGGTTTGTTGCCGTTCCCGTTCCTGAGAGTTCTCTCATCAAGCTCTCAGGATCGCCGGCGGCGGTCTGAGCCACCGTCCAGGCTGCATGCGATCCCCCCTTGCCGGTCGGCTGCTCCCGATCGCCCTCGCCCTCGCTCTGTGGCCGGCGATGGCGGCGGCGATCACGTTCGACGAGGCGCTGGGGCTGGCCGCGCGGGCGCCGCGGGTCACGGGGGCCGGGCGGGCGGTGGCCGCGAAGCTACGGCTCGACGAGGGGATCTCATCGTTCACCTTCAATCCGCAGCTCGCGGTGCAGCCGGGGTTCCGGTTCTATCCGAGCGAGTACCGCGACGTCGAGGTGCTCGCCGAGCTGTCGCAGCCATTCAACCTCGCCGGCCACGCGAGGGCGCGGCGGGCGACGGCGCGGCTCGAGGAGGACGAGCTCGGCGAGAGCGCGCGGGCGGTCGCGCTCGAGCAGCGGCTGGGGGCCGCGCGGGCGTGGATCGACCTCTGGGCCGCGCAGCGCGTGTTCGCCGCGAGTCGGCGCGACGAGCAGCTCGCCGTCGAGCTGGAGCGGCTGGCCGAGCGGGCGGCGGCCGCGAGCGCGGCGACGCGCGCCGACGTCGCGGACGCGCAGGCCTTCCTCTCGGAGGCGCGGGTGCGGCGGATCGCGGCCGAGGGCGAGGTGTTCGAGCGCGGGATGGAGCTGTCGCGCGAGGCGGCGCTCGTCGAGGGGGCCGCGACCACCGCCGACGGCGAGCTGCCCGAGCCGGCCCTCCCCCCGCAGAGCGCGTGGCCGTCCCTGATCGAGCACGCCGGGCGGTTGCCGGATTCGCGGGCGCAGGCGCTGCGGGCGCGCGCGGGCAAGGCGCGCGAGGTCGAGGAGCGGGCGGCGCGGGGGAGCTGGCTGCAGCTCGGCCTGGTGGCGCAGCGCGACGCGCCGGGCGGGCTCGTGGGATCGGTGCTCGCGCGGGTCAGCCCGTCGGTGTTCGATCGCGGCGAGCGCGAGCGCGGGGTGTTCGCGGCGGAGGCCGAGCGGCTCGAGGGCGAGCGCGCGAACGCGGCGATCGAGGCGCGCGCCGACGTGGCGATCGCGGCGCACGAGGTGGAGCACACCGGCGAGCTGCTCGCCGTGCTGAGCGACGCGCTCGTGCCGGCGAGCCGCGCCGGCGCCGACCTGCGGCAACGGATCTTCGACGCCGGCGAGGCGACGATGGTCGAGGTGCTCCAGGCGCGGCGGATCGCCGTGGACGCGGCGAGCCGGCTCGCGCGGGCGCGCGCCGCGCACGCGTGGGCGCGGGTGAAGCTGTACCTGCTCGCCCGCGCCATCGAGGAGGGACGGTGATGAAGCGCGTCACGGGATGGACCACGATCGCGCTCGCCGTCGGGGGGCTCGCGATGGGCGCCGAGTCGGGCGGGTGCGGCGGCGCCGCGAGCGACTCCGAGGGATCGCCCAGAGCGCGCTCGAGCGTGCCGGCGCCGTGGGTGAGGGCGCGCGCGACGAAGGGGATCGCGCTCGTCGAGATGCCGGCCCAGGCGCTGCCGTCGCCGCAGGCGTCGGGGGCGGTGGCGCCGCCGTTCGCCGCGCGGATCGTGAAGGTCTCCACGCAGCCCGGCGAGCAGGTCGAGCGCGGCGCGCCGATCGTCGAGGTGGTGATGTCGCAGGTGGTCGCGGCGGCGGGCGCCTGGTCGGGTGCGCGGGCGCGGCTGGAAGCGTACGGCCGCCGCAAGGCGCAGCTCGAGACGCTCAAGGCCGACGGACTGGCCCGGCTCGCCGAGCTGGCGGAGGTGGAGACGAAGATCGCCGAGGCGCAGGCGGATCGCCAGGCGGCGCTCGCCACCCTGCGCGGCGCCGGCCTCGGCCCCGACGACGTGGAGCGCCTCCTCGACGGGACGGGCGCGATCGCGCTGCGCAGCCCGATCGCCGGCGTGGTGGTCGAGCTGCACGCCTCCGTCGGTGAGACCCGCGATCCGGCGGGCGGGCCGATCGCGCGGATCGCCGGCGAGGCCGCGCCACGGATCGAGGCGCGCGTGTCGCACCGGTTCCCGCCGTCGGCGAAGTTCGAGTTCGTGCCGCCGGGCGGTGATGCCCTTCCCGTGCGGCTGCTGCGCCAGGCCCCGCTGGTCGACCCGCGCGACGGCACGGTGCTCTCGTGGTTCGAGCTGACCGGCGGCGCGCGACCGCCGGCGGGGCAGAGCGGCAAGCTGCGCGTCGTGACGGCGCCCGGCGTGGTCGCCGTGGCCGCCGCCGCCGTCGGCCTCGAGGGCGGGCGGTCCTTCGTGATCGCGCGGCCCGACCGGCGGGTGGCGGTGCGCGTGCTGGCCGCCTCGGGCTCCGACGCGCTCGTCGAGGGCGCGATCGCGGTGGGCGACGAGGTGGCCGCCGAACCCGAGGCGGAGGAGAGCGCCGGCGGGGGAGGGCGGTGATCGCGGGCGTCGTCGGCTGGTCGGTCAAGCACCCGCGCGCGGTGGTGGGCGCGACCGCCGTCTTCGCGATCGTCTCCGGCGTGATCGGCGCGCAGCTCAAGCTCGACGCGCTCCCCGACATCACCAACAACCAGGTCCTCGTGCTCACCGGCGCCCCCGGCCTCACGCCCGAGGAGGTCGAGCGCCGCGTCACGCGTCCCGTCGAGGCCGCGCTCGGCGGGATGCCCGGCCTGGTCGAGCACCGCAGCCTCTCGCGCTACGGGATCTCGTCGATCACGGTCGTGTTCCGCGACGACGTCGATCCGTGGCGCGCGCGCCAGGTGGTGCAGGAGCGGCTCAACTCCGTCGCCGGCTCGCTCCCCGCCGGCGTGGAGCCGCCCGAGCTCGGCCCGCTCAGCGGCGGCCTGGGCGAGATCTTCCACTTCACGCTCGGCTCGCCGTCGCGCACCCCGGCCGAGCTGTTCGAGCTGGCGCAGTACAAGGTGTCGCCGATCCTCCGCGCGGCGCCCGGGATCGTCGAGGTGAACACGTGGGGCGGCCAGCGCCGCACCCTCGACGTGGTGGCCGATCCGGTGCGGCTCGCGCAGCGCGGCCTCACCCTCGACGTGCTGCGCCAGGCGCTGCTCCGCGCCACCGGGAGCGCGCCGGGCGCGAGCCTCCCCTCGTCGGGGGCGCGCCAGGCGCTGCTGCGCGCGGTGGCGCTTCCCGAGGGCGCCTCCGAGCTGGGGCTGGCGATCGTCGCGCGCGGCGACGAGGGGCGGCCGATCCGGATCGCCGACGTGGCCGAGGTGCGCGACGGGGCGGCGCCCCGGATCGGCGCGGCGACGGCGAACGGCCGCGGCGAGACGGTCTACGTGATGGCCCAGATGCTCCGCGGCGACAACGCGCTCGAGGTGCTCGACCAGGTCCACGCGCGGATGCCCGAGCTGCGCGCCGCGCTGCCGCCCGACGTGCGGATCGATCTCGTCTACGACCGCGCGCTGCTCGTGAAGGCGACCCTCCACACCGTCGGCGAGAACCTCCTCCTCGGCGGGCTCCTCGTGATCGGCGTGCTCTTCCTCACCCTCGGCAGCATGCGCGCCGGCCTGCTCGTCGCCTCGGCGATCCCGCTGTCGATGCTCGGCGCGCTGCTCGGGATGGTCTCCACCGACACCGCCGGCAACCTGATGAGCCTCGGCGCGATCGACTTCGGCCTGGTGGTGGACGGCGCGGTGGGG
>JAJXSP010000548.1 GCA_021784515.1 Myxococcales bacterium
GGAGACGTTCGCCGACGACAGCGAGCCGATAATCGGCGAGATCCGGGTGAGCGAGCGCCCCGCGACGGTGATCGCGCACGGCCCCGGGGTCTACGTCGACATCGACATGGAGCTGAAGGACGCGCTCGAGCTCGACGTCCCCTTCGGCCCGCTGGTCTTCGGCTTCGACTGCGGCCGCGAGGAGGCGATCGCGCTCGCCAACGCGCTGCCGAAGCGGCTCTCGCTCGCGACGCTCGAAGCGGCCGGCTTCTACCAGGTCTGACGCCCCCGAGCGGCCCCCGCAGCGCGCGGGGGCCGCCGGCGGGGTCGACGCGGCGGCATGCCCGGGCGGGCGTGGCGCCGCGCGCTCGTTCTGGCGCAAGCGCCACTCAGCACTCTTTGCTGAGCCGTGATTCGCGCGTCACGGCAAGAACTCCGAAACACTCGCGCGTTCGGCAGAACGCCTGATTCGGAAGTCAGTCTATCAAGCACTCGACTCGCGCATTCTTGCGGGTATTCGCGAGCGCGCGAGCTGGACCAACACGCGCATGTACAGCCCGGCATGGACAACGCGACGACGATGAAGGCCCTGCGGTTCGGGATCGAAATTGAGACTGTCGGCCTCGACCGCGAGCGCCTCGCCCGCGCGATCCAGGGCGCCCTCGGCGGCACGGTCTCCAGCGACTACCGCGCCTGGCAGGTGACCGACGCGAAGGGCCGCACCTGGCGGGTTGTGCCCGACGGCTCGCTCTCGGGCGGCGAGCGCAGCGGCGAGATCGTCTCGCCGATCTTGACCTACGGTGATATCGAAGATCTGCAATCGCTGGTACGCGCGGTCCGCACCGCGGGAGCACGCTGCGACGACTCGACTTCAGTCCACGTGCACACAGACGCGGCGCGATTTGACGCCAAATCGGTCACGAATCTCGTCAAGATCGTCCACAAGCAGGAGCAGCTCCTCGCGCACGCGCTCGGCATCAACGAACAGCGCCGCGCCCGCTACTGCCGCCCGATCGACGAGGCCTTCATGCAGCGCCTCGAAGCGCGCCGCCCGCGCACGATGGAGCAGATCAGCGAAGCTTGGTACGGTCGCCCGAACGTGCGCCCTGAGCGCTACCATGCCAGTCGCTACGCAGGATTGAACCTGAACAGCATGCTTGTGCGCGGGTCGATCGAGTGGCGCCTTTTCAATGGCACGCTACACGCCGGCGAGGTCAAAGCCTACGTTCAACTCTGCCTCGCGCTCGCCGCGAAGGGCCTGACCTCGAAGGCCGCGTCGAGCAAGCGCCGCGAGTTCAACGTCGCAACCGCGAAGTACGATTTCCGCGTGTTTCTGCTGGGCCTGGGGATGGTCGGTGACGAGTTCAAGACGGCGCGCCTGCACCTCACCAAGCGCCTCGCGGGCTCCGCGGCCTGGAAGGGCGAGCGCCGCGACCGCCGGGCGCGCACCCCGCAGGCGGCCGGCGCGCGCGCCGACGAGCCCACGGAGGGCGCGCAGGCGGCCGAGTGAGGCCCTCGCCTCGGGGGCCGCGCGCCGCGCGCGGGCGGTCCCCGAGGCGCTCTCATCCACCAAGCACTCTTTGCTGAGCCCGTGACGATGACATCACGCAACAACTCCGAAGAACTCGCTATTCGCCCGGAGGCCCGGATGCACGCATCAGGGTCGGGCGAGCGCGCGTTCGAGATATCGCGGACATGCGCGAGCCGCGAAGCAGGACCGGAACGCGCATGTACCCCTGACCATGAACAGCACGACGAAGAAGGCGATCAAGGGCGCGACGATCACGGCGAGCATGGTGACGAGCCGCTACGGAAACCCCGAGCCGCAGATCGAGGTGCGGATGCCGAAGGGGACCTACTTCCGCCAGCTCCACGCCGCGCTCCACCTGCTTGCCGCGGAGGTCGAGCTCGCGACGCCGGCCGGCGAGGCCTGGATCGTCCAGACCGACGCGACCTCGGACGAGCGCGGGCGCCTCTACCTCGAGCTCGCCGACGCGAGCGAGCCCGAGGCCAAGCGGGGGCTCGCGCTCCTGCAGCGGCTCTGCGGGTGACCGCCCGCGCCAGCGCGCGGCGGGGGAGGCCCCTGCCCGCGCGCCGATCGCCGCCCTCCGGGGCGAGGGAGAACCGATCATGACGGAACGATTGGTGTTCGTGTACGGCTCAAATTTGGACGAGGCGCAGATACGCGAGCGATGCCCCACCGCCCGCCGCGAAGCGCGCGCGAGGCTCGGCGGGCACGCCCTCACCTTCGGCGGCTTCAGCCACCGGTGGGGCGGCGCGGTCGCCAGCGTGCGGCGCGCGCGAGGCGCCGCGGTGGAGGGGCTCCTCTACCAGCTCGACGAGGAGGCGGTCCGCCGTCTCGACCACTTCGAGGGCGTGCCCTTCGCCTACGAGCGCGTGCTGCGCTACCCCGTCGACGAGCACGGGCGTCGTAGACGCGCGCACGTGTACCGGCAGCCGGACGACGGCTTCGAGCCGTGGTCGCCGGCAGCCGACTACCTCGCGCTGATCGCGCGCGCATACCGCCGGCTCGGGTTCGATCGCACCTCGCTCGCCGCGGCGGCGTTCGCGGAGGCGCGATGATCGCCCGGGTGCTCGTGTACGGCTCGCTCCTGTCTGGCGAGCCGAACCACCGCCTCCTCGCGCGCGCGACGCTCGTTGGCGCCGCCCAAACGCAGGCGGGCTTCACTCTCCA
>JAJXSP010000155.1 GCA_021784515.1 Myxococcales bacterium
CCGAGGAAGTCCATTTCCAGCAGCGCGCTGGTCCGGATCCGGTGGAACTCCGGGGCGCGCAGCCGGAAGCCGAGCCGCGAGTTGCGCACGCCGAAGGTGAGCTGGTCGTGGGATCCCGCGTAAGTGCCCGGCCTGGCGATCTGGGCATTGCCGGCGACGTCGTTCAATCCCTGCGTGGTGTCGAAGATCTGGTCGGCCTCGACGAAGCCATACATGGTCGTGGACCAGCGGCCGAGCATCACCGTCGGCGCGTCACCGGCGCCCGCGCCCACGCTGTCGCCGAGGTCGCGCAGCGCGCTCTCGTACTCGGCGGCGGTGATGATGCCTTTGTCCCGCATCAGGCGCAGCGAGGTGAGTTGAATGAACGGTTGCGGCGCGCCCGCCGGCGGCGGATCGCCGAGCGCGGTGGACGCGACGAGGAGGAGCGGAAGGAGCGTGGTCCGAATCATTGGGCCTCCGTGGTGTCGGAGCCCTTTTATCGCCTCACGTTGAAGGAGGGATGGCGAATCGGTGACAACCCGGTAACAACGCGACCGGTCGGAGATCTCACGAGCGCAGGCGGTAGCCGACGCCGCGCACCGTCTCGATCGCGTCGCCCGCGTCGCCGAGCTTGTCGCGCAGGCGCTTGACGTGGGTGTCGATGGTGCGCGTCTCGACCTCGGTGGAGTAGCCCCACACCTCGACCAGCAGCGCCTCGCGCGAGCGCACCCGGCCGCGCGCCTCGACGAGGAACTTCAAGAGCCGGAACTCGAGGAGGGTGAGCTGCACCGGCTGGCCGTCCACCGAGGCGACGAAGTCCTCCACGTCGAGCTCGATCCGCCCGGCGCGCAGCTTCTGGTGCGCCACCGACGGCGCCCCCGCCGCGCGCGAGAGCCGCCGCCGGAGCGCGTCCACGCGGAGCACCAGCTCGCGGACCGAGAAGGGCTTGGTGACGTAGTCGTCGGCGCCGACCTCGAAGCCGACCACGCGATCGACCTCGCCGCCGCGGGCGGTCAGCATCAAGATGGGCAGGTCGTGCGTCGCCGGCGCGGCGCGCAGGGAGCGGCAGATCTCGATCCCGCTCACGTCGGGGAGGTTGAGGTCGAGGATCAGGACGTCCGGCCGCTCGCGCGCCACCTCGGCGAGCGCGGCGGCCCCGCCGGCGGCGGTGCGGGTGCGGTAGCCGGCCTGGCGGAGGTTGAACTCGACGAGGTCGCGCAGGTCGGGCTCGTCGTCGACGACGAGGACGAGGATGTCCTTCTGGCGCAGCGGGTCCACGCCGGCGATCCGTGGCACGCACCGAACGCGGGTTCAAGCGACATTTCGGTGAACGAGGGGGCCCTCCCTCCTCCTCGTACTCCCCCTGCTGCCGTCTCCCGCCATCTCCTTTTCCATCCTGGCCCTGGACCCCCAGTCTGAAGGCCGGGGCGAAGGGCCCGATCAGGAACAACTTGCTCAATCTCACCGCCGATCCATCCCGACCGGCTTCGTCGCTTTTCGGTCAAATACAGAGAGTATTCTCCCTCGTCGCGCCTCGCCGGATCGGGCGCCTCAACGGCGATCTCTGATCAACTCATTCCTGATCGGGCCCCAAGACACGAACTCGCACTCCGCAAAACGCAAGAACTGCATCTCTTGCCGAAGATTTGGTGAAGGGTTTCAGCGACCGCGGAGATCCACCCTCGAATGAATCATGAGGAGTCTCTTGCCCTGAAGCGCGCCGCGCTGCTGGTCGCTCGCGCATGAGGTCACTCCTTCGGCCTGCCGGATAGGTGAAATGACGATCCTGCGCATTGTGTTCGTCGGCTTCGGCCTGACGGTGGCGGCCTGCGGGCAAAATACGTTCACCGACGGCCTCGGTCCGCTCGTCGATGATGGCGGAGCCGACAACCTGCTCGGTCCCGATGGCAGCGCGCATCGCTCGGAGGACATGGCCCACCGCCCCGGCGCGCCGGGCCAGGATCTGGCAGTGCCTCCGCCCGGGACCGACATGGCGACGCAGCCGGTCCCCAATACCGGTGTCGGCCCCCATGGCGGAAGCGTGACCCTGCTTCATTTCGGCGTCAGCGGCGACACCCGGCCGCCGAGCTGCGAGGATACCCAGGGCTATCCCACCATGGTCATCAATGGCATCGCCAACCAGTTCAAGACGCGCAATGCCCAGTTCGCCATCGACCTCGGCGACCACATGTACGTCTGCAACGACGACCTGAGCACCGCGCTGGCCCAGATGAGCCTGTTCATGAAGGCAGTGCACCTCTACGGCGCGACCTGGTTTCTGACCGAGGGCAACCACGAATGCTGGAAGGGACCATGCCTCGCCGGATCGCAGAATGCCAATTACGTGGCATTCATGCAGGCGCTCGCGCCGATCGCGCAGCGGCCCTACTACAGCTTCAGCGTGAACACCTCGCACGGCCTCGCCACGTTCGTGGTCGTGGCGGACAACAGCTGGGACAACCTCCAAGCGGCGTGGCTCGACCAGACGCTCGCCGCCGCCGACGCCAACGCGAAATACACGATCGTCGCGCGCCATCACCCGGAAGGCGACACCTCCGTGGCGACGAACCAGGACATCATGACAATCATCCGCAACCACAAGTTCGCGCTCTTCCTCGCCGGCCACGACCATCTCTACAAGCACATGAAGACCGACAACGGGCGCGACCTCGTGTTGGGCAACAGCGGCGCCCCGCTGATCGCCGGGGGCACCTTCTACGGCTACGGGGTCGTCGACCAGCTCGACGATGGTCGGCTGCAGGTGACGGTCTGGGACCTCACCAACAACGCGCCGGTCGATTCGTGGGCAGTCGGACCAAATCAATGACCGGTGTTGAGCACGTCCTCGAGCTTCGTCGCCACGAGATACCGGGCCGGATTCTCGCGCGCCGAGAGCGCATCGAAGTGCGCCTTGCCGCATTTGATCTTCGCGGCCTCCTTCTCGCGAAGATCTTCGGTGAACAGGCCGCCTTTGGTTTCCACAACGAAGTAGAGCCGCTCCGCGCCCCCGGTCTCGACGAGGATGGCCCAGTCCGGGTTGTACGTGCCTAGCGGCGTGGGCACGGTGAACCACTTGGGCAGCTTGGCGTAGACCTTCACCGCCTCGTTCCCTTCGAGCTGCTCGGCGAAGGAACGCTCGACGCCCCCCGAGTCGTAGACGACGCGCTCGTACACCGATTTCTTGGCCTCGAGCGCATCCTTGATGTAGCCCATCAACTCCTCGTTCTGGAACAGCTCCTGCGCGCAGAAGACGTCGTCGCCGATGCGCTGGTACTTGATGCCGTCGACGATGAAGAGCCGCTTGGTGCGGTTGATGGCCTCGGCGCAGTGCTCGATGAACTGCTGCGGGTTGCGGGTGAAGTCGTCGAGGCGGCCGCTCTCGGCGAGGATCGTGACGAGGCTCCGCCGCGTGAGCTGCGTCCGGTCCTGGAGGTCGGTGAGCAGGTCGGGCAGCTCGATGTCGCCTTCGTGCAGCGTGATGAAGTCGGACGTCCGCTCGCGCTGGGCTTCGATTCCACCCTTGCCGATGGCCAGCTCGGCCGTCCGCCACTGGAGGCGCGTCTTGGCAATCGCCGGCGCCTCCCGGATCGCCTCGGCGCACTTCTTCCGCAGCGCGTCGTTGTCGAATTGTACCCGATACGTGGTCTTGTGCTTGATGCGGTCCCAGAGCGCCTTGAACTCGGCGCTCTGGAGCACGGCCTCGCGCGTGCGGATGAGCCGCTTGTCGTCGGCGTTCTTGACGTCGAGGCGGCCCGCGAGCTTGGCGAGGATGAGCTTGACCTGTTCCGACTGCCCCGCGAACTCGGCCGGCAGCTCGAGCGTGTTCTCCTTCAGTGCGCGGCGGAGCTTGTCCTGCACCTTTCCCTTCGCGTCGACGAACTCGCCGGCGCGGAGGTGCGCCCAGATTACCTCGGAGCGGTCCACGCCAAGCGGCGTCGAGTGGCCCTCGGCGTCCTTCACCGGGATCGTGGCGAACTGGTGCTTCTCGACGATGCCGAAGCGAATGCCGGTGTCTTTTTCGATCTCCTGCTGGAGGTTCTCGGCGAACTGCTCGTAGCTCTCGGTGGCGACGACCGTCAGGGTGTTCACGTCGAAGCCGCGAACGCGATCACCGTCCTGGTTGACGCATAGGCGCAGTCCGCGGCCAATGGTCTGCCGCCGCTCGCGCTCGGTGCCGATGTCGCGCAGCGCGCAGATCTGAAACACGTTCGGGTTGTCCCAGCCTTCTCGCAGAGCGGAATGCGAGAAGATGAACTTGAGCTTCGTTTCGAAGCTCAACAGGCGCTCCTTGTCCTTCATGATCAGGGAGTAGGCGCGCTCTGCGTTGTCGCGCCCCGCCTGGTTGCCATCGGCGGTCTCGGTCCAGGTCCCCTTCTTGTCGATCGAGAAGTAGCCGTCGTGGACGGCGGCGGCCTCGCTCGTCACGTCCACGTCGCCAAAGAGCGTGTGGTAGTTCGGATGCTTGATGAAGCGGCGGTACTCCTCCTCGAACATCAGGGCGTACTTGCCCTTTTGCGGCATCCCATTCTCATCGTAGCGGCGGTAGTGCTCCACGCTGTCGATGAAGAAGAGGCTCAGCACCTTGATGCCCCGATGCCGCAGCCGCAGCTCCTTGTCGAGGTGCTCGCGGATGGTCCGGCGGATCATCTCGCGCTTGAGCGCGTCCTCGTCGACGCCGCCGACGGCCTCGCCGCGGCGCAGCCAGCGGTCCTCCCCGGGAGCGCGCACCTCGACGCACTCCGATCCCTTCCGCGCGTCGATGGTCCCGATCCGGTGGTTCGCATAGAGCTCCCGCGCCGTCACCTGGGACAGGTCATCGCCGTCGCTCACCGGCATGACCTTCCGGCGAACGTGGGCGCCGTCGAGGACGTCCAGCTCCACCCGCGCCGTCACGGCGCCGCGGGTGCTCTTCACGTCAATCAGGCGGACGTAGGGCTTGTTCTGCCCACCCTCGACGCTGGCCGACGCCACCTCGATCTGCTTCACCAGCCGCCGCTCGTAGGCGTCGACGGCGTCGAGGCGGTAGAGCATGTGGTGCTTGTCGACGTGCGTGGCGGAGTAGCGCAGCGTGCACAGCGGGTTCATCGCCGCGAGCGCCTGCTTGCCCTGCCCCTCGAGGCCGCCGTCCACGCTCTGCGGCTCGTCGACGATCAGGATCGGGCGCGTGTCGCGGATGAGGTCGATCGGCTTTTCGCCGCCCGTCTTCTCGCTCTCCTTGTAGAGATTGTTGACCTCCTTCTTGTTGATCGCGCCGACGGTGACGATCATGATTTGAATGTTCGGGCTGGTGGCGAAGTTGCGCACCTGGCCGAGCTTCCCGGAGTCGTAGAGGAAGAACTCGAACGGCGCGTTGGCGTACAGCCCGCGCAGGTGCTCCTCGGTCATCTGGAGCGTCTTGTAGACGCCCTCCTTGACTGCCACCGACGGCACCACGATCACGAACTTGGTGAAGCCGTAGCGCCGGCCGAGCTCGAAGATCGTGCGCAGGTAGACGTACGTCTTGCCGGTGCCCGTCTCCATCTCGACGGTGAAGTCGCCCGATTCGAGGGCGGTCGCGGGCCGCAGGCCGTTGCGGAGCTGGACGTCCGCGAGGTTTCCGAGCAGCTCGTCGTCGAGGAGGGCCAGGCGGTTGCCGACGCCGGAGGCGCCGTCGGCACCGGCGAAGAGCCCGCGCCCGAAGGTGACGGTGAACTCGGTGCGGCAGGTCTCCTGCCCGCGGAACAGGTCGCACACCGCCGCGATGGCGTCGCGCTGGTAGTCGAGGTCGGGCTCGAAATGGAGCTTCATGGCTTGTCCTTGGGCGAGCGTGCCTCCGCCGTGGGTCTGGCGGGCAGCGCCCGCGCCGCCTCTTCCACGGCACCGGCCGCTGCCTGCGCGCCCTCGGCCTCGAGCAGCGCCCGCCGCCGCGCGGCGAACTTGCCGTACTCGGCCTCCGCGCGCTCGTCCGCCTCCTTCTTCGAGATGGATCCCTGGTTGGTGAGCACGCGGCGATCGTTGAAGCGCAGAAACTCCACGAGCTTGGTCTCCCAGTCGCGCAGGAACACCTGCTTGCGCCGGCGGGCCTGGTCCTCGGCGAAGTCGAGCCACATGACGACGATCCGGTTCAGCTCGGCGACCTCGAGCTCGCGGAGGTAGTTCTTGGCGATGGTGACGTCGGCCTTGCGCACGGTGGCGCCGTGCCACGTCGTCAATCCCATGTTGGGTTCCTCGCCGTGGGCGCGCGTCGCGATGAGCTCGGCCGCGGTCAGCCCGGTCACGGCGAAGTGGAGCTTGTTCTGGATGACCCGGAAGAACTCGGTCGTCCTCGGGTGGGCCGCCTCGTAGTCGGCGGCCATCGAGAAGATCTCTCTCACCCGCAGGTACATCCGTCGCTCGCTGGCGCGGATGTCGCGGATGCGCTCGAGCAGCTCGTCGAAGTAATCGGGCACGGCCGACGATCCGACGGGCGGGTTCTTGAGCCGCTCGTCGTCCATCGTGAAACCCTTCACGAGGTACTCGCGGAGCCGCTCGGTGGCCCAGCGCCGGAACTGCGTGCCCCGCACCGAGCGCACGCGATACCCGACGGCCAGGATGGCGTCCAGGCTGTAGTGTTTCAGGGTGCGGCGCACCCGCCGCCCGCCCTCGGCGCGAACGTGTAAGAAATCCTTACAAGTTGCCTCCGGGGCCAGCTCACCGTCGGAGTAGATCGATCGTAGGTGCAGCGTGATGTTCTGTGGCGTGGTCTGGAAAAGCTCGGCCATCTGGGCCTGCGACAGCCACAGCGTCCGGTCCTCGAAGTGGCACTCGACGCGCGTCCGACCGTCCTCGGCCTCGAAGACCAACAGCTCGCCGGCGGGCACCGCCGGCGGCTCGTCCGAACCGGGATCGCCCATCTCTACAGCCCGCGCCCGAAGGTGACGGTGAACTCGGTGCGGCAGGTCTCCTGCCCGCGGAACAGGTCGCACACCGCCGCGATGGCGTCGTGCTGGTAGTCGAGGTTGGGCTCGAAATGGAACTTCATCGCGTCGCTCAGGCGGCGAGCACGTCGCGGACGGCATTCCGGTCCGAGAACGGCAGCACGGTCGAGATCCCCTCGAGCCTCTTCAGATCCTCGTCGCGGTACGCGCTCGACCGATCATCGAACACCGTCACCCGCTGCTCCGGCCGCTCCGGCACGTCGAGGTCGTACCACTTGCGGAAGATCTCGTTGGAGATCGAGTGCGCCGCCGACGGGTTCTGCGAGGCGAGCGTCAGCACGAACGAGCGCGTGCGGCGCCCCTCGACGGAGAAGTCCACGCGAACGACGTTGCCATACCGGCCGGCGATCTCCGGGTTTGGAGTGTAGGAGAGCTCCGCGTCGTCGAGGATCTCCTCGATCTCCTCGCCGAATGCGCTTTGCAGCGACGACCGCCGCGTGAAGGTGAGGTCGGCCACGCGGAGGCACGCCTGGGCGAGGCGCATCACCCCATCGGGCAGGTCGGTCGGGCTCGCGAGCTGGAGCACCAGCTCGCCACCCGACTGCCGCACGTCGAAGGTGCGAAGCGCATCCTCCACGAACGCCTGCCGCTTCTTGGAGAGCCACGGCTTGACTTGCAGGTTGAGCAGCCACGCCGCGGTCTGCCCGAGGTCGGTGAGGCGCACCTCCGGGAGAAGGTTCGGGGGGGCGATGAAGACGTCAATCGACGAGCCGTCGGGATACTTGAACGGCGTCTCGAGACGGAAGTGGCCCGAGGGGAGCACGTCCACGTCCCGGACCAGCGAGACGCAGCGGAGGAGATCCCGAGCCTGTTCGATGTTCAGCGTCACGGTGCGGCTCCCGGGCGATCGGGGTCTTCGAGAACGCCATCATGCGTCACGTTCGCCAGCCGGATGTCCCCCCGGATGACCTTCCCCGGCACATTCCGCAGCGCCTCGAATTCGGAGCGTTCCATGGTCTCGTCCCCTCCTACAGGCTGCGCACGTTCGTGAGGCCGTTCTGCTGGAGGATGAGCGTGAGGTTCGTCTTGGCGACGTCGCCGTCGAAGGCGCTGTCGCGGAACACCAGGCTCGTCTCGCCCGCCGGCCCGAGCGCCTTGTGCCACGCGACGATGCCGAGCGCCAGGGGCTCGGCCTCGGCCGCCGTGATCGAGGTGTCGAGGCAGACGATGAGCGCCCCCGCTCCGACGGAGTGGACGCGCTTGCCGGCGATCTCCCGGGTTTCGATCG
Source organism: Myxococcales bacterium (assembly GCA_021784515.1). Lineage (GTDB taxonomy): Bacteria > Myxococcota_A > Polyangia > Palsa-1104 > SHYY01 > SHYY01. The sequence continues at coordinate 8,164 of JAJXSP010000155.1, forward strand.
GCACGGCGAGGTCGAGCCCGAGCTTGAGCAGGACCTCGTAGAGGACGTCGTCTTCACTGCGCCCGGGCTTGACGTGCTCCAGCGAGTTCAGGAGCGAGCCAGCGAGGTCGGTCCGATCGGGATCCCACGGGGTGATGTTGGTCGCGTCGAGCTTGAAGACGCGGAAGCCGAGGTCGCCAGCGAACATTGGGTTCTCCCCTCTCACCGCCACTCCGGACCTGCGAATGCGCTCCTTCGCCAGCTCAGCGATATTGCCGGGCTTGCCAAGCTCCGCGCAGAAGTCAGCGGCGATCTTCTGATCGCTATTGTCCTTGTCAACCGGCTCTGGAAGCTGAACCAGGATGTAGCGACGACGGCCACCATCCTCCGCATTGAGCGACATGACCGCCTCCGCGAAGGTTCCGGATCCCGCGAAGAAATCGAGGACGATCCCAGCCGAGTCACTGCCGAGATGGGCGAGAAGCCTGAGCAACCGAACTGGTTTTGGCGTGTCGAACACCGATTTCTTACCGTAGAGGATCTCAAGCTCTCTCGCCGCGTGCTGGTTGAAAGGCATGTCCGGCAATATCGATGGCGTCGTCATCCCCTTCTTCGCCTCGCTCAGGAAGAGCTTCCGCATCGGTGTCGTCGCCGTGCCACTGACGCCCCAGTAGAGCCGGCCGTCCCGCTGAAGTTCCTTCATCTCGCTCTCGGAGTGGCGCCAGCAAGTGCCATCTCTAGGGTAGACGATCTCGTTTGTGTACGGATTGCGGACTCCATAGTGGAGCGACGCAACGTCGCGACCGCCTTTCGCGTTGGCCGTAGTGTCAATCTTGCGAAACCGGCCGCGTGTGTCGGGTCCGTCTGGCTCGCGAAACACCTGATACTCGGCGTCGGCCTTCTCGGTTCTCGGCATCAGGTTGAGCGCATCCTCCGCCATGCTACGACTCGACATCGCGGACACGGACTTCCCGTAGACGAGGATGTGGTCATGAACAGATCCAATCCGTCGGTCGTTGGGCGCGCCGTCCCGTTTTCTCCAGATCAAGTCGATGACAAAGCACTCCTCGCCGAAGGCCTCTCCGCAGGCAAGTCGGAGGTTAGCGACTTCAGTTGAATCCACGGAGATGAAGATAACGCCATCATCACGCAAGAGATTGCGCGCCAGCTTCAGCCTCGGATACATCATGTTCAGCCAGTCCGTATGGAACCGCCCGGAGGCCTCGGTGTTCGAGGTGAGCTTCCGGCCCTCGCTGTCGACCTGGCCGGTGAGCTGGAGGTAGTTCTTGATGTTGTCCTGGAAGTCGTCGGGGTAGACGAAGTCCTTGCCGGTGTTGTAGGGCGGGTCGATGTAGATCAGCTTCACCTTGCCGGCGTAGCTCTTCTGGAGGAGCTTGAGCACCTCGAGGTTATCGCCCTCGATGAACAGGTTCTTCGTCGTCTCCCAATCCACGCTCTCGCCGGGACAGGGCCGCAGCGTGCCCGTCGAGGGCGTCAGGGCGAGCTTGCGGGCGGCGCGCTTGCCATGCCAGTTGAGCCCGTACTTCTCCTCGCGCTCGTCGAGGGCGCCTCCGAGGAGCTGGCGGAGCACGTCGAAGTCCACCTTGCCCTCGGTGAACGCCTCGGGGAAGAGCGCTTTCAGGCGCTCGAGGTTTTCGGCGAACAGATTGGCGCTCTGGGCTTCGGGGTCGGTGGCGGCGATCTTCTTCATGGCGATTGGCCTGGACTAGAGGTAGGCGGCGAGGGTAGCGCGCTCGGCTTCGAGGCGCTTGATCTCGACGTTCAGCTCGACGCGGCGAGCGATCTGCGTGGCGCGGGCGGCTTCTTCCCGCAGCCGATCGATGGACCGGCCAAGCTCCTCGTGCGCGCTGAGGGCCGCCGGGCGCTCGGCGGCGCGCGGATCGTCGGGCGCCCCCGGCGGGGCGTAGTCGCCGGTGATGACGGCCGCCCGGTGCGCGACGATGCGGTCGAGCCACCCCTGGTAGAGCGCCTGGAGATCGCGCGAGGGCTGGGCGGAGAGCGCGAGGCTCGCGAGGAAGGCGGCGTCGATGGCTGGGTCGCCCTCGGTGCGGCCGCCCGCGTGGCGGAGCGCCGTGACGCGAACCTCGTCGAGCACCACCTCGCCGGCCTCCGCCGCCGAGCGCCGCTTGTGGCCCGCCGAGACGAAGACGGCGTCGGCCTGCGCGGCGACGAGCAGCACCGGGTAGGGCACGGCGCGGTGGATCAGCTCGACGAGGCGGGGGGCGCGGGCCTGCGACCGCAGCCCGGCGGCCAGCACCGCGATCTCCAGGTAGTCACGCGCGTCGTCGCGGAAGGCGGGCACGCCGACGTTCGACGGCTTCAGCGCCGCCACCCACCGCAGGTCGTCGAGGCCCTCGACGATGCGCCGGCGATCGCCCTGCGCCTTGGCCCCCTGGTCCGCCAGCAGCTTCTTCGGGACGCGCCGGTCGACGCGGGCCTCGGCGGGCAGTCGGAGCGACGCGATCACCTCGTCGGCCGTCACGCGGCGTCCTCGCCGGATTCCGGGAGGACGACGAGCCAGGCGAGGACCTCGAAGTCGCCGGCGCCGGCGACCTCGCCCGCGAGCGCGTGCGTCCCGCCGGGCGAAAAGAGGCTGGCGACGGCGCGCTCCTCGCGACGATCGGCGATCGAGGCGAGCGCCTTGCCGAGGAGGTCCCGCGCCCGGGCCATGTCGCGGCCTCCCGCCGTGGCGCGGGAGAAGCGGGCGGTGGCCGTGGCGTCGGGGAGGTCGCGCCCGATGCAAAGTCGCTTCATGCGATCGAGGATCTGCTTGGCCTGCGTGAAGGAGAGGACCACCGCGCCATCGTCGCCGACGTGAACGAGGAAGTACGGGGCGAGCGGGTAGCCGGCCTCGGTCGCCCGGGTGGCGTCGCCCTCGGCGCGCAGGCAGAAGACGATACCCGGCGGGATCGCCGGCTCGCCGCTGCTGCCGTCGGTGCCCGTGCCGCCGCGGGTCGTGGTGACGGCCGAGACGCCGAGCGGCACCGCGGGCAGCCTCCCGGGGTGCTCCCGGAGGTACCGCGCGAGGTCGACGCGGAAGTCGTTGAGCGTGAGGTCGGCGATGGAGACGCCGCTCGAGAGGTCCTCGAGATCGATGACGGCGTGCTGGAGTCGGAGGAGCTGCTTGCGGCGGTACTCGAGGTCGTTCATCTCGTTGCCGGCCTGGAACTCCAGCATGTTCTCCTCGCCCGTCGCCGAGATGTCGAGGAGCACCATCTTGCCGCCCACCTTCTGCTCGAGGCCGATGTACTCCTCCAGCTCGAGGTTGGGCCAGAAGTTGACGAGCTGGACGCGCTCGTTGGGGGAGCCGATGCGGTCGACGCGGCCGAAGCGCTGGATGATGCGCACCGGGTTCCAGTGGATGTCGTAGTTGACGAGGAAGTCGCAGTCCTGGAGGTTCTGGCCCTCGGAGATGCAGTCGGTGGCGATGAGCAGGTCGATCTCGCCATCGCCGGCGAACTCGTCGGGCCGCTCCTTGGAGCGCGGTGAGAACGCCGACAGGACGCCGGCGAAGCCGCCGGCGAGCGCCCCGAGGGTGCTCTCGTTCTTGCCGGCGCCGGTGACGAGCGCGCTCTCGACGCCCAGCTCCTCCTTGGCCCATCCCGCCAGCTCGCCGTAGAGGTACCCGGCGGTGTCGGAGAAGGCGGTGAAGACGAGCACCTTGCGGTTGCCGGCGTTCGTGGGGTGCCGGTGCTTGTGCGCGATGACCTCGCGCAGGGCCGCGAGCTTGGCGTCGCGCGCCGCCGCCACCGAGCGGGCGGCCGACAGGAGCGTGGCGAGGCGGTTCCGATCCTCCACCAGATCCTGCTTCCAGCGCAGCCGGTCCACGTCCTTCAGCAGCACCTTG